>JAAXUL010000950.1 GCA_013336035.1 Chloroflexales bacterium | reverse complement strand
GTAACGCTGCTACGAACCATCGATCCAGGCGCTATTTGATCCCGGTCGTCGCGATCCCCTCGACGAAGTAGCGCTGGGCGAGCACGAAGATCAGCAGCGGCACGGCCACCGCGATCGTGGTGCCGGCCATGACCAGGTTCGGGCTATCGGCGGCGCGGCCCTGCAGCACCATCAGCGAGAGCGTGAGCACCTGGTTGTTGAAGTTGCCGGTGTTGATCACGATCAGCGGCCAGACGAACGAGTTCCAGGCGTAGAGGAAAGTGAAAGTCGCCTGGGTGGCGATGGCCGGGCCGGCCAGGGGCACGAAGATCTGCCAGAGGATGCGCAGCCGCGAGGCCCCGTCCATCAGCGCCGCCTCCTCCAGGTCCTTCGGGATGCTGATGAAGAACTGGCGCATCAGGAATGTGCCGTAGGCGGTGAAGATCCAGGGTAGGATCAGCGCCGCGACCCGGTCCACCCAGCCGACGATCACCATCAGCTGGTACATGGGGATGATCAGCACCACGAAGGGGATCATGATCGTCCCCAGGTAGACCACGAACAGGCTGTCGCGCCCGGGGAAGCGCAGCCGGGCGAAGGCGTAGCCGCCCAGGACCGAGGTGATCACCTGGCCCAGCACCACCAGGATGGTCACCAGCATCGTGTTGGTCAGGCTGCGGTCGATGTTCTGCAGCTCGAGCACGCGCTTGTAGTTGGTGGTCTGGAAGTCGGGCCGCTCGACGGGGGTGGCGTCGTTGAGGCTGGCCTCGACGGTGCGGGCGGGGTCGGCCGGGTCGGCGAAGACGCCCAGGCTGCCGCGGCTCGTCTCGTAGACGCGCAGAGTCTGGCCGCCCTCCTGGATCTCCCAGAGCTTTTTCACCTCGCCGCCGACGACGATCTCCTCCTGGCGGGTGAAGCCGCCGACGGGCTTCGCCTCGCGCGGGGCCCGCTCGAAGCTCTGGCTCGGGTCGTCGACGCTGGCAAAGACGACGAGCGTCGCCCCCTCATCCACCAGCGCCAGGGTCTGCACGCCGCCCTCGGTCCGCACCCGATAGAGCGGCGCCTCGGCGCCGTCGATGGTCGCCGTCTGGGCGCTGTAGGGCAGCAGCCGCGGCGGCGAGCGGAAGACGTCGCCGGGGGCCTTGAACGAGGTGAAGAACATGAACAGGAACGGGAACAGGATCAGCAGGCCGAAGATCGCCAGCACGGCGTAGGCACCGATGTAGGTCAGGATCTTCTGGGTCTGGTAGGACTGTGTGCGCTTCATAGTGCCCCCTCACATGTCGCCGTAGCGGCGCTGGAGCCGGAACTGGACCAGGGTGACGGCGAAGATGAAGAGGAAGACCACCCATGCGACGGCCGCGGCGTAGCCCTGCTCGAAGCGGTTGAAGCCCTTCTGGTAGAGATAGAGCACCGCGGTGATGGTCGCGTTGTTTGGGCCGCCGCCGGGGGGCGGGGTCATCACGAACGGCTCGCTGAAGACCTGCAGCGTGGTGATCAGGGTTGTGGTGACGACGAAGAAGGTCGTGGGCGCGAGCAGCGGCAGGGTCATGAAGCGGAAGCGCTGCCAGTTCGAGGCGCCGTCGATCGTGGCGGCCTCGTAGACCTCGCCGGGGATGCCCTGGAGGCCGGCCAGGAAGAGGATGGTGTTGAAGCCGAGCAGCTGCCAGGCCGCCATGATGATGATCGAGGCCAGGGCGGTCTGCTGGCTGGCGAGCCACGGGATCTCGACCGGGGCGATGCTCACGCCCGGGAGCCAGTTGAGCAGGCCGAGCAGCTGGTTGAGGCCATAGTTGAGGAAGCCGATGTTCGAGTTGTAGAGCCACTTCCAGATCACGGCCACGCCGACCACGCCGGCGATGCTGGGGATGAAGTAGATCGCGCGGAAGAAGGGCATCCCGGGGATCTTGCTGTTGAGGATGGTGGCCACCAGCAGGGCCGGCGCAACGCTGAGCAGGGTCACCCAGAAGCAGTAGACGACCGTGTTCCAGAGGGCGATCCAGAAGGTGCGATCTTTGGCCCCGACCACGACGTTGCCGAGGCGGGCCAGCTCGAAGTAGCCCTGGCTCAGCACATCGCCGCCGCGCTGGCCGGGCTGCAGGCCGGCGAACTGCAGGCTGAAGATGTTAAGGTAGTTCTGGAGGCCGACGAACTCGGCGGTGAACGAGTCAGAGTTGGTGAAGCTGAGGTAGAGCGAGAAGAGCAGCGGCCCGGCGAAGAAGAGCAGAAAGCCGAGCAGGTTGGGCGCGATAAACATGTAGCCGGCGAGGGCCTCGGCGTCGCGCTCGCCCGCGCCGAAGGCGGCGGCGGCCTGGGGCCGCAGGAGCAGCCAGAAAACCAGGCCGAAGAGCAGCGTGCCCGCCAGCAGCGCCAGGGCCAGGGGGCTGCCGAGCCCGCCAAGCATAAAGATCAGGCCCTGGATAAGGCCCATGGCGAGCAGCAGGGCAAGCACCGAGGCGCCCATAATATAGTTGCCGGCACGGTGGAAGGCGGCCTGGGTGCCCGGCGCGTGGGCGTAGCGGTCGCCGACCGAGCCGATCAGGAAGCCCACCAGGACGCCGACGAGCAGCCAGGCCCACTGGTAGAAGCTGGCCGCGACGGCGTCGAGGCCGGCGTAGAGGCCCAGGACGCCGAGCAGGCTGAGCAGGGAGCCGACGCCGAGGATATAGTTGAGGCCGAGGCCAATCGCTCGCCCCCGCCCGTCGCGGCGCAGCAGCAAGCCGACGGTGGCCAGGCTGGCGACCGCGCCGAGGCAGATCAGCCCGGCGACAAAGGGGCGTAGGCCGTCGCGCCGCTCCCACTGGCCCTGGAGCACGGCCCAGGCCGCCACGGCGAGGCCGACGGCCAGCAGGGCATGCCAGGCCGCGGCTAGCCTGATCAGAAGGGCCGCGCCGCCGCCCGCGGCGGTGGATCGCACGGTCGTGCTTGCCATATTCGTCTCCTGCGGGCCTGTAGCCCTCGCCCGCTCCGTCGCGGGCGGCCTATCTCGGCGCTCCCCCTCTCCCGCGCTATGCGGGAGAGGGGGCTGGGGTGAGGGCCGTACATCCCTACTGCTTGAAGGCCTGGCTGGCCTCCTCGCAGATGGTGGCCTTGTAGTCGTCGAGGCTCAGGTCGCCGTTGAGCAGCGCGGTGAACTTGGCGCCGGTGGCCGCGTCGAAGTCGGGCCACGAGCCAGCCCACAGCGGGCCCTCGACGGCCGGGTCGTTCTTGAGGTTGTTGATGAAGGCCTGGTTGTTGGCCGGCGGGGTGAAGGTCAGGAAGGCATTGATCGCATCGTCGGAGACGCGCGAGGGGATGTTGGCGCCCAGCTCGGCGATCTTGCCCTGGGTCTCGGCGGTGGTCAGCGCGCGCACGAGCTGCCCGGCCTCCTCGGGGTGCTGGGTAGTGGCGTTGACCACATAGGCGCCCCAGAAGAGCCAGCTGATGGCGCCGCCGGGGCCCTCGGGCACCTCGACCACGTCCCAGTCGAACTTGGCGTTGGCGCGGGTGCCGGGGGTGGCCCAGCGGCCGT
>JAAXUL010000242.1 GCA_013336035.1 Chloroflexales bacterium | reverse complement strand
GCCGCGGCCGAGCGCGGCGTGCGGGCGCCACTCAAAGAGGCCGGCCTCACCAAGGCCGACATCCGCGCGCTGGCCCGCCGCTACGCCCTGCCCGTGTGGGACAAGCCAGCCTTCGCCTGCCTCGGCTCCCGCTTCCCGTATGGCACGCCGATCACGCCCGAGAAGCTGGCCCAGGTCGAGGCTGCCGAGGATGTGCTCTGGGAGCTAGGGCTGCGCCAGTTTCGCGTGCGCCATCACGGCGACCTGGCGCGCATCGAGGTCGACCCCGCCGACATGGACCTGCTGGTCAAGCGCGCCGCCGAGGTGGCCAGCCGCATACGCGCCGCCGCCGGCTTCCATCACATCACCCTCGACCTCGCAGGCTACAGGCGCGGCAGTATGAACGAGGCCGCCGACATCAACCTTACCCTCGAGCCCAGGCAGTCGCAGCATTAGCCGGCACGCCGCCCGGCAAACTGCTTTGAGGTCGCGACAGTTGCAATTGACATATATCAACCACTTGCACACCTTTTGCATATTGACAGTACTCTCAATCTCTCGTACAGTGAATTTGTCCACTCTACCGACCCAGGCGGCGCCTCGGCAGCGATGCGCGGAGCAATTGGTCATACAATAATGATCCATATCATTGTGGCCAGCAGCAATATCTTCCGCCGCGAGCTCTCGAGCTTTATCCTCAGCGAGGCTGGCTTCGCCGTCCAGGAGACGCGCACAATCGAGTCGCTGCTCAACCTCTTGCGCGCCGACGCCCCATCGCTCATCCTCCTCGACGCGCAGATCGAAGGCGCCGACCCAGGCGCGACGCTGCGGGCGGTACGCCTGCTCAGCAGCGCCCCAATCATCTGGATCGCAGAGGCGCCCCAGGCCCGCGCCCTGCTGCTTGTCGACGAGCGCCCCGCCGACGCGATCAGCTGGCCTTACCGCGCCGACGATCTGACAGGCGCGGTCAGCGCCCTCCTCGGGCGCGCCAGCGTCGCCCTGGCCGACCCCACGGGCCGCGAGCGCTACGCCGGATCAGCCGAGTAGCATAAGTCGTACAGCGCATTATGATGCGCTGCCGCCCTTGATAACCCCCCGCGCAGTGGCTATAATACAGCCACTGCGATGAATAGCTGCGCCCCCACAACTCGCACCCCCCCCGCCCTATGGCTCACCACGTGGGCTGATGGCGATCTCGCTCACTTGGCCCGGCGCCAGGGTGCCTATGCGTGAGCGCGTCTACAGAGCAGAGGCCCTGATCCTGCGGCGTAGCGACTTCAGCGAGGCCGACAGGCTGCTGCTGCTCGCCACGCCCGCCGGCAAGCGCCGCGTTGTCGCCAAGGGCGTGCGCAAGACCACGAGCAAGCTGGCCGGCCACATCGAGCTCTTCACCCACGCCAGCCTGCTCCTGGCCGTCGGGCGCAACCTCGACATTCTCACCCAGAGCCAGATTATCAGCGGGCACAGCACGCTGCGGGCGGATCTGCGGCGCCTGAGCTGCGCCTACTACGCCGCCGAGCTGTATGACCGCTTCACGCAGGAGGAGGACGAGAGCCGCCCTCTGTTCGATCTGCTGGTAGAGAGCTTTGCGGCCCTAGACCGCACGGCCAGCCCCGACCTGGTGCTGCGCGCCTACGAGCTGCGCCTGCTGCACCTGGCGGGCTACCGGCCACATCTGCACCACTGCGCCGTCTGCGGCGCACTGCTCAGCGAGGAGGCCGACCGCTTCAGCGCTATCCTGGGCGGCGTAATCTGCCCTCGCGACCGCGATGCCGACCGTGGGGCGCTGACCCTCAGCGGGCCGGCCTTCCGCCTGCTGCGCTACCTCCAGGGCCAGCCCTTCGCAATGATCGAGGGCCTGCGCCTCTCACCCCAGGTCCGGGGCGAGGCCGAGTGGCTGCTGCGAACCTACGTGCGGCAGCTCCTCGAGCGCGACCTCAAGTCGGTCGCCTTCCTCGACGACGTCAAGGGCGTCGATTAAGGAGTGACGTCATGGCCTACATCGACAGCCTGCTCGGCCACGGCGAGCAGATACTCTATGTGGCCCGCCAGCACATCTTTGTGCTGGTCGCCAACATCCTCACCGAGCTGTCGCTGATCGCCCTCCTCGTGGCGGCCGGGGTCGCCTCGAACATGGCCTTCGACACCGCCAGCGCCAACATCGGCGGGATCACCGCCAGCAATCTGATCCTGCTGATCTGCGTCGCCATTAGCGTGATCGTGCTGATCAGCGGCTTTATGGACTATATGCGCTGGACCAGCGAGCAGTACGTCGTCACCGACCGGCGCGTCATGCAGGTCCGCGGCATCCTCAACAAGCGCGTGATCGACTCCTCGCTCGAGAAGATCAACGACGTCGAGCTACGCCAGAGTCTGCTCGGCCGCATGATGAATTTCGGCACTGTCGAGATCCTGACCGCGGCCGGCGATGAGGGCGTCAACGTCATGGACCGCATCGAGTCGCCCCTTGAGTTCAAGCGGGCCATGCTCGACGCCAAGCACAACCACGAGCGCGGCTACGGCTACCTCCCCGACCCGGGCTACGCCGCCCCCCGCGCTCAGGCCCCATCGCCGCCCGATATTGTCGAGGAGCTCACCAGGCTCGCCGCCCTCCGCGACCGTGGCATCCTCTCACCCGACGAGTTCGAGGCCGAGAAGCGCGAGCTTCTCCGCCGAGGCAGGTAAACACGATGAATGAGCAGATCGAGCAGGCCAGAGCCCTCATCGCAGCCCGCGCCACCCTACGACCCCGGGTAGGCCTCATCCTTGGCTCAGGCCTAGGCGACCTGGCCGACGAGCTTGACGAGGCCACCGTCGTGCCCTACGCCGCCATCCCCGGCTTCCACGAGCCGAAGGTGCCCGGCCACCGCGGCGAGCTGGCCATCGGCCTGCTGGCGGGTCAGCCCGTGGCAGCGCTGCGCGGCCGCTCTCACTTCTACGAGGGCTACCCGATGCCAGAGATCACCTTCCCCGTGCGTGTCCTGCGCGCCCTGGGCTGCGGGACTCTGCTCGTCACAAACGCGGCGGGCGGCCTGCGCTCCGACTGGCGCGTGGGCGACATTATGCGCATCACCGACCAGATCTTCCTGCCGGGCATGGCGGGCCACCACCCCCTGATCGGCCCGAACGACGACCAGCTCGGCCCCCGCTTCCCCCCGATGGTCGGCGCCTTCACCAATGGTCTCGTGCCTATGGTCTACGAGGCCGCCGGCGCCCTTGGCATAGGCCTGCGCGAGGGCGTCTACTGCATGCTTGCCGGCCCCAGCTTCGAGAGCGCCGCCGAGCTGCGCATGCTGCGGGCCCTCGGCGCCGACGCCGTCGGCATGTCAACCGCCCCCGAAGTGATCGTCGCCCGCCACAGCGGCATGGATGTCCTGGCCTTCTCGCTGATCACCAACCTGGCCCTGCCCGACGGCCCCCCCGCCAATCACGAGGAGGTGCTCGCGGCCGGCGAGCAGGCCAAGCCCCGCTTCGCCGCCCTCATCCGTGGCATCCTTTCGCTGATGTAGCCCCGCCACCCGCGCCCCGGCGCGACTCGTCCCCCACGGGCCCTACCCGCCGCACAACACAGAGAGGCACCCATGCGCGAGCTGATCCCCCTGGAGAAAGTGGACGCGATCGATGCCGCCCTACGCAAAAAGCTCGAGGCGTTCTGGATCACCAGCGTCGAGGAGTTTGTCTCGACGACGCGCTCGAGCAACCAGCAGTACGGCAGCGGGCGTGCCGCCCTCGCTGTCGCCCTGGGCATGAGCGAGGAGGCGCTCAAGCCGATCATCAGCGCCGCCAGCGCTCTCCTCCCCGCCGACACCTCGTTCAGCGTGCCCGTCGAGCAGGAGCTTGGCGACGGGCTCTTCCTCGGCGAGTACAGCGACCTCGACGCCGCATCCTTCGCCGTGCCCCTGAGCCTCCCCGAGCAGGTCGAGCCCCTCTTCGCCCTGCCGAAGCCCCAGAACCAGGGCGTGCGCAACAGCTGCGTCGCCTTCACCCTCGCCGCCGCCTACCAGATCCTCAGCAAAGACGCCACCGACCTCTCTGAGCAGTTCCTCTACTGGGCCTGCAAAGATAAAGACGGCATCCCCGGCGATGTCGGCACCGACCCGATCAAGGCCGTCCAGGTGCTGCAGACTGTCGGCGTCTGTAGCGAGGCCGCCTGGCCCTATAAGCCGGCCCCGAGCGACAGCAAGAACCCGGGCCACGGCCCGCCCCCGCCCACGGCCCTCGACGAGGCGAAGCGGCGGCGGATCAAGGCCTTCCAGAAGCTGCCCGCCACCAGCGTGATGGCCATCAAGTCGGCCCTGGCCGCCGGCAAGCCCGTGCTGATCGGGCTGCGCATCTGGGAGCACTGGAACGGCTCGTGGCAGGGCAGCACCCTGGGCCACGTGCGCGCCCCTCTGCCCGGCGAGCGCCAGAAGGGCGGCCACGCTATGTGCGTGCTCGGCTACCGCGACGACGAGAAGACCCCCGGCCGCGGCTACTTCATCGTCCGCAACTCGTGGGGCCCCGACTGGGGCAAAGAGAACCCCGACGGCCCCGGCTACTGCCACGTGCCCTACAAGCTTGTGGCCGAGCAGGGCCTGGCCGCCATCGCCCTCGAGGGCGTCGCGACCGGCCCGGCCCCGGCCCCCGCGAGCGGCGGCGGGGCGCAGGCCGAGCCTGGCCAGAAGGCCGGCAGCGGCCTGGGCGGCGCCGCGGAGGAGCGCGTGGTGGACCTCGAGAAGGTCTACGCCGAGGTGGCGGCCATCCGCGACCGACTCGACAGCCTGCTGGCCGGCGAGGTGAAGTCTCTGCGCGACCGGCTCGACAGCCTGGCCGCCGCCCTTGCCGAGGCCGCCAGCGCGAGCAGCGCGCCCGCCCCCGCCCCCGTCGCGCCCAGCACGCTCGCCGAGGCCGACCGGGCCCGCAAGCCTGTGGCCGCAGCGAAGGTCTTCGACGGCGCCCCGGCGGTGATCCTGAGCCGGCTCAGCGGCGCGGTCGACCCGAAGAACCAGGAGCTCTACCCCAACGGCGTCTCGCCCGAGGGCACGCCCCTGCTGCGCATCGACGCGCTCAGCGCCAGCAAGCTCGCCCAGGGCAAGGGCGGCGGCGAGCCCAAAGAGCGCATCGACCTCTACAAGGCCAAGCACACCGCCAGCAGCGTCGGCCACCTCGGCACCGTCGCCGACATCGCCCAGGAGAAGCTCGAGGAGGCCCGCTGGGCCGTGGTGATCAACGCCCTCGAGGACGCCGCCCTGATCAAGGCCAGCTGGCCGCTCATCGCCCACCGGATGCGCCAGATGGGCCTCACCCCGCCCCCCGTCGACTTCCGCGACGGCGAGAACGCCGGGGCCTGGCTCAGCCGCCACAGCGATGGCCTCAAGCAGACGCTCAAAGAGAGCTGGGGCAAAATCCCGCCCGTGCTGCTCTACCGCCCCGGCGAGCGGGTCAACCAGTGGCTGGCCCGCCACGGGGTCTCTAACGGCCCGGTCGACCCGCGGCGCGGGGTGCCCTTCTACCTGCTGCTGCTCGGCCGCCCCGGCCCGCTCAGCGACGACGACGAGACCAGCATCCCGCTCGGCTTCCAGTACGAGCTCGACATCTTCTGGGGCGTGGGCCGGGTCTGCTTCACCGACGCGCTCGGCCAGCACCGCCTGGGCGACTACACCACCTACGCCGAGCGCCTGGTGGGGCTCGAGCAGCGCGCGGCGGCGGAGGCCCAGCGCCGGCTGCGCAAGGAGATCGCCTACTTCGCGACCCGCCACGAGGGCGACACCTCGACCCAGCGCAGCGCCGACGAGCTGGTGGGCCCGCTGGCCGCCTGGGCCAGCAACCCCGAGAACATCCCGCTCAAGAAGGGCTTCGGCCACACGCTGCACAGCGAGGGCGCGGCCACCCGCGCGACCCTCGAGCGCATCCTGCGGGGCGGGGACGACGGCAAGGCCCCGGCGCTGCTCTTCACCGCCAGCCACGGCCTGGGCGGCCTGCCGCTCGGCGACGAGCGCCTGATCATGCACACCGGCTCGCTCGTCCTCCAGGATTGGGCCGGCTCCGGCCCGATCAGCCGCGAGCAGTGCTTCACCGGCGCGGATCTGGCGGCGCTCGGCCCGACGGTCGAGGGCAGCCTGGCCTTCCTCTTCGCCTGCTACAGCCTCGGCTGCCCCGCCATCGACGAGTTCCTCATCCACGAGCGCGATGAGCTGACGACAATCGCGCCCTTCCCCTTGATCGCCCAGCTGCCCCAGCTGCTGCTGCTGAGCGGCGCCCTGGGCGTGATCGGCCACGTCGACCGGGCCTGGACCTACGCGCTCAGCAACGGCAAGGCCATCGCCCAGTCGCAGCCCTTCGAGGATGTGCTGGGCCGCCTGTTGCAGGGCCGCCGCCTCGGCGACGCCCTCGACCAGTTCGACGTCATGCGCGGCGCTCGCGCCGTAGACCTGGTGGAGGAGCTCGAGAACATCAAGTTCGGCAAGACCGTCGAGCCCTTCGAGCTCGCGCAGCTCTGGATGGCCCGCAACGACGCCCGCAACTACGCCCTGCTCGGCGACCCGGCGGCCAGGCTGCCCTATCACGAGGGGTAGACGCCCGCGCTGCGCCTCGGGTGGCCTAGCGGCCATCCTTGACCAGCGTCACATAGGCGCCGGTCGTACACTCTGGGTGGAAGCCGCACTGGCGCTCGTAGAAGCGCAGGGTTCTGGGCGACCAGCGGGGCGCGGCCACGGCCCAGTGGCGCACCTCGGGGTAGCGCGCCTCGACCAGGCCCCATCCGGCCCGCCCCACGCCGAGGCGCTGAAAGTCGGGCACGATAAAGTAGAGGCCGAGCACGGCCTCGCAGCAGGCAAAGTGCCAGATCACCACAGCGCCGCCCACCTCGCCGGCGATGTGCAGCGTGTACTGCTCAACGTCGAGGCACGCCGGCGGGAACCGCACGAAGAAGTCGCTACTGTGGTAGCAGTCGAGAAGGTGCCGGTCGAAGTCAGGCCCGGCGGGGGCGTCGGCGTCGAAGGTGCGGGCCATCAAGATCGTCAGCAGATCGACCTCGCCGTCGCGCATCGCGTCGAGGGTGATCCCTGGGCGCTGCCCGCTTACCGTCATTGCCACCTCCGATCCCCGCTTGCCGGCACCCTATCTGTGGCCAGCGTACCCGCGCCGCGTGCCCGCCACAAGTGCAGACATCTCCGGCCTAGGATGGAGATCCGGCAACGCGATTATTTTCCGGTCTCGGTGGCGGGCAGGATAAAGCTGAAGGTGCTGCCCTCGCCCGGCGTGCTGCGCACCCAGATTCGGCCGCCCAGCAGCTCGACCAGGGGCTTGACCAGCGAGAGGCCGAGGCCGGTGCCCCCGGCCTCAATCTTCAGCGGGTTCTCGGTGCGGTAGAAGCGGTCGAAGATGCGCGACAGATCCTCGACGGCGATGCCCACGCCCGTGTCGTGGATGCTCAGCTGGGTGTAGCGCCGGCCCGGGATAACCGTGTCGCGCACCTCTTCAGGCAGCTGCTCAAAGCTGGTCTCGTGGGCCTCGACCGAGATCTCGCCGCCCTTCGGCGTGTACTTGAAGGCGTTCGCGAGCAGGTTGAGCAGGATCTGGTGCAGCCGGTGGGCGTCGGCGCGTACCAGGGGCAGCCCGGGCGGAATGCTGATCGATAGCTCGTGGTGCCGCTCGGCCTTCAGCCCTCGTAGCTCGGTCACCACGCCGCTCAGGGTCTCGGCCAAGTGCAGCGAGCGCCACTCGAGGTCGACACTCCCCGACTCGATCTTCGTTATGTCAAGCACATCATTAATCAGCGCGATCATGCGCTCAGTGTTGCTGTAGATCGTCGTCACGAACTCGCGCTGCGTCTCGTTCAGGGGCCCCAGGCCACCCATCGAGAGCAGCTGGGTGAAGCCCTTGATCGCGGTCATCGGCGTGCGCAGCTCGTGCGACATCGTGCCGATAAACTCGGTCTTGAGCCGGTCGGCCTCAACCTCACGCGTGATGTCGTGCAGCACCAGCAGGGCACCCAGCAGCTCGCTGTCGTCCTTGAGCACCGGCCCGAGCGAGAGGCTGACCGTGCGCACGCCGACCTTCAGCGTCGACTGGAAGAAGCGCGGCTGCTCGTCGCGGGTCAGCGGCCGATGCAGCAGATCCTCGAGCGGCATCTCGGGCGAGCGGCTGCCCAGGTAGCGCGCGAGGATATCGTGCAGGTTCCAGAGCAGCAGCTCCTCGACATTGCGCGCCAGGATGGTCGCCGCGGCAGGGTTGGTTACCAGCACACGCCCCTCGAGGTCGCAGACGATCACGCCGTCGCTGAGGCTTTGCAGAATGGCCTGGGTCTGGCTGGCCTCTTTCTGCTGATGGTCGAGCAGCTCGTAGCGGCGCTCGGCCTCGGCGCTGATCACCTGGAAGAGATTGGCGTTATTGATGCCGATCGCAATCGAGCCTGCGCAGGCGCTGAGCATGCGCAGGTGCCCCTCGTGAAAGTAGCCGACCTGCCGGTGCGAGAGGCTGATCACGCCGAGGACATCGCCCTGCATCACCAGGGGCACGGTCACCATCGCGCCCTCGCGCTTACGGATCGAGCCGCCCGGCATCGAGACCCAACGCTCGTCCTTGCCCACATCGTCGATCAGCAGCCCGACGCGATGCTGGGCCACCCAGCCCGCGATGCCGCTGCCGATCGGGAAGCGGATATAGTTGTTCGGGTTCGCCGGCACGCCAAGCACTGCCCGCGTCACCATCAGGCTGCTGTCGTCCTGCTCCACTAGCATGATCGACGCGTGCTCGGCCCTGGTGATCCCGGCCAGCAGCTGGAGCGAGGTGTTGAGCAGGGCGTCGAGGTCGAGCGTGCTGCTGACCTCGGTCGAGATCTGGTGGATGGTCGCCAGGCGGTCCTTTTCGTCCTGCAGCTCTCTGGTGCGCTCGACGACCCGCCGCTCGAGCTCGACGTTGAGGCCGCGCACCTCGGCGTAGAGCCCGGCGTTCGAGAGCGCAATCGCCGTCTGGCTGATCACGGCCTGGGCCAGATCCTGCTGGAGCCGCAGCTGGTTGATCGGGTCGGGGTCCTGCAGCACCACGACGGCCAGGGAGCGGTCGCCGCTGACCATGGGCAGGGCCAGCACCCCGCAGCCCGGCTGGAGCCATGGCCCCTGGCGGGGCGCGTCGGGCTGCGGCTCAAACTGGAGCAGTCCACTGTTGAAGGCCCGCGCCACTATGTCAGACTCGTACTCGAGGGGGATAATCATGCCGGCCAGCGGCGAGGCCTCGACCCCAGAGGACCGGCAGACTGCCAGGGCGGGCGTGCCGCTGTCGCCCTCATCGAGGCCTATGCCGAGCTCAGAGGGCATCCAGAGGGCGATATGGGCCACACCGGTGAGGCGGCTGAGGTTTGTCACCACCAGATCGAAGAGCTGGTCGGGCTCGAGGATGGCCGAGAGCTGCTGCGAGATAACATTCAGCGCCTGGAGCTGGAGCGCGCGCCGGTCGGCGGCGGCTGAGGCCGAGTCGAGGCTCTCAGCGATAAACTCATGGTCGCGGATCAGCTCGCGGCTGTGGGCGTCCCAGGCCCGCGCCACCGCGGCGGCAGCCCGCCCGAACAGCTCATCGAGCGCCTCGCCCAGGGCGAGGGCCTCGGCGGG
>JAAXUL010000241.1 GCA_013336035.1 Chloroflexales bacterium | reverse complement strand
GTCAGCGGCAAGGTCGACCAATTCGACCGCGACAAAGCCGCCCTGGCCCGCAACTTCCAGTATGCCACCTGCTTTATCGATTCCACCGGCCACTGCCTGTTCATCGCCTTTGCCATTCTCGACATCGCCAGCGGCTTTGAGGGCGCGGTGGATGAGTGCAACGGTGTGATGGGCACCAACTGGACGATGGACGACGTAGGACGTATCGGCAAGGAAGTCCTGGACAAGGAGCTGGCCTTCAACCGCGCTGCCGGTCTCAGCAAGCAGCACGACCGCATGCCCGAGTTCATGAAGATCGAGCAGCTCCCGCCGCACAACGTCACCTGGGACGTGCCCGACGAGACCCTGGACGGCAAGCGCACTTACGTGTTCGAATCCGTGACCCTCGGCGGCCGCATGAGGCCTTGTACTACTTCGATCAGGACACCGGCTCAGGCAATGACGACTGCTACTGGAGCCACAAGTGCGATCCGCGTGAGGTCGCGCCGTCCTATCCTCCCGAGGGCACCCAGAGCGAGTACAATATTGTCGTAGAGCAGGCCAGCGGCAACCGGCGCGCCCAGGCCTGCGGCGCGCGTGGGCACACCACACCACAGATACGCCGCCCAGAGCATCAGGGTGAGCGAGAGCGGCGCATACTGCAAGTACAGCAGAGCGGCCATAGGACGCCTCCGTTACACGCGCGTCGCTGCGGCGCGGCCTTCGGCAACCGAGGTGCGGAAACGCCAGAGACCCCTTATGCAGTTGTCACAGGACACCTATAGCTTACACCCTATGGGGCATACGGGAAGTAACAGGCCGATCACAAGGCGTGAAGATGGTTTCACCTCATCTCAAAAGGCTATAGCTCTTCCTGATGCCCAAGGGAGCGCAACCCTGCGCCGTCGCATCGCGGGCCTACGCCAGTGTGAAGAAACGCTCTCGTGTAGTGCACCTATCTTTTCACTGAAGCTGCTCCGCCCGATGCATGCTGATACCGGCTAGCACTTCATCCCGCAGGCGCCGCGCCAGCGTGCGCAAGCGACTGAAGCCTGTCCCGCCCCCGCCCGCGCTCACCCTCCATCGCATCCGCCTCGCCGGGGCCGCCAACAGGCCAGTCCTAGCCGGCCCAGTGCCCGACGCGCTTCTGCAGGAACGCACGTCCATAGCACCGGTGCGTGATCCCGGCCTGCGACGTGGCTCACCACACCTCGAAGCTTTGCCATCTCCACATCCCTCCTCGCCGCCCCAACCCACGCTCCTGCCGGAACACGAGAACCGCTAGAAAGGAGGTGTGCGTCACCACTGCTGCGTGTGCGCTGCGGAGGCTCACGCACAGCTCTGTCCGCGGACTCATCGCTGTGAGGATCTTCCCCAACCCACAAGGAGGTGGAGGCAATGGTGCGGAAGCAGATCGCGATGCTCGCCGGACTTGTCACGCTGACGCTTGTCCTGGCCGCGTGCGCGGCCCAGCCGGCCGCCCAGCCAGGCGCTAGCACGTCGGCCGCGCCAGAGGAGACTGACCGCGCCCTCGAGATCTATCACTGGTGGACAGCGCCCGGCGAGCGCGAGGCCGCCGACGCCATGTTCGCCGCCCTCAAGCAGCAGTACCCCGATATCCAGGTGGTCGAGAACTCAAGCCCGGGTGGCGGCGGCGTCAACCAGCGGGTCGTGCTGCGATCCCGGATCGCCGCGGGCGACTATCCAGACACCTTCCAGACCCTCGGCGGCGCCGAGCTGAAGAACTACGTCGACAGCGGCGTCCTGCTGCCCCTGGACGATCTCTGGACCGAGCTAGGCTACAGCAAGGTCGTACCCAGCCCGCTGGCGAAGGCGGTGACGGTCAACGGGCACCCCTACGTCATCCCGCTCAACATGCACATCCAGAACATCCTCTACTACAACCAGAAGCTCTTCGATGAGCTGAAGCTGCAGGCGCCCCAGACCTATGGCGACCTCGTCGCCGCGTGTGGAGCGATCAAGGAGGCCCGGCCGGAGATGGACTGCCTGGGCCTCGGCTCGAAGGAGAAGTGGGGCGACGCCTTTATCTTCGACAGCATCCTGCTCGAGGCGGGCGGCCCCCAGTACTACGTGCGGCTGTACAAGGGCGAGGTAGACGTGGCCGAAGACCCGGTCTATCGGGCCGCGCTAGAGAAGTTCGAGGGGCTGACCCCCTACATCAACGCGGACCACTCGGCGCTGACCTGGGACCAGGCGGTCGGCCTGGTGGGCTCGGGCAAGGCGGCGATGACGCTTATGGGCACCTGGGCGATCGGCGCCTTCACCAAGGGCTCGGGCTGGGAGCCCGGCGTGGATTTCGGCGCCGTCACCTTCCCCCAGCAGCCCGATCGGATCCTGCTCTTCCACCCTGACACCTATGGCATCACGACGAAGGCCCCTCACCCTGAGGCGACGCGCGACTGGCTGCGGGTGGTGGCCTCGCCTGAGCTGCAGATTCCGACCGACGTGACCCAGGGCGGCCTGTTCGCCCGCACGGACATCGACCCGACCCAGTTCCCCGACCCGATCCGCCAGGAGCTGCAGAGCTTCGTGCGGAACAACCAGGACAGGCTCATCCTCGACCAGCATGGCAGCATTCTGCCGGCCACGGCCCAGCTGGCCTACTGGGACATTCTGTCGACCTTCCTGGCCGCGCCGAACGTGGATCAAACGATCAAGCTCGTCTCGGATATGTTTGCCACCTACCAGGTGAAAGAGGCGTCTGCCTGGTATGTCTGGCCGTAGCACACCCGCCGCCGGAGCGCCCAAGGAGGCGCTCCGGCGACCACGCGCCTCAAGGCAGATGTGGTACCAGTTCCTGGTGCGCCAGCCCCGGTTCGCAGTCGATGTCGCCAACAACCTCCTGTGGCTGCTGCTGGGCGTCATCCCAACGGTGGTGGTTGCGATCTTCCTGGCCCTGATGCTCTCCTCCCCGGCAGACCCAGACTGTCCATGTGGTGATGGCCGAGGCCAAAGGGACAACCCTGGCACTCTACAACCTGCAGATGGCCGCCGCGCTGATCGCGGTGTCGGTGCCCCTGCTCTTCTTCGTGCTGCTGGGGCGCTCCTTCGTGCGGGGCATCCTTGCCGGTGCGCTGAAGGGCTGAGGGCGGTGGAAAGGAGCGCCCGATGGAGCTACATGTTGTGCCCATTATCAAGCCCGAGGAGCTCAATATCATCCTCGGCCAGACCCACTTCATCAAATCGGTCGAGGACCTGCACGAGGCCCTGGTGAACGCCGTGCCGGGCATCCGCTTCGGCCTGGCCTTCTGTGAGGCCTCGGGGGATCGGCTGGTGCGCTGGAGCGGGACCGACGACGGGCTGGTGGCCCTCGCCCAGCAGAACGCCCTGGCCCTCGCAGCCGGCCACTGCTTTATCATCGTCCTGGGCGCGGGATTCTACCCGGTGAATGTGCTGAACGCGGTCAAGCTGGTGCCGGAGGTCTGCCGGATCTTCTGCGCGACGGCGAATCCGACCGAGGTGGTGATCGCAGAGACGGCCCAGGGGCGGGGCATCCTGGGGGTGATCGACGGCGCCCCGCCGCTAGGTATCGAGGATGCGGCGGGCATCGCGTGGCGCAAGGGGCTGCTGCGCACGATCGGCTACAAGCTGTAGGGGGCCGCAGCGCCCGCGGCCATCCAGGCTACCGACCAATGGTCGGTTCAGGCGCCCAGCTCGCGCAGCGTGCGCAGAAAGGTGACGACGCCGTCACGGCTGAGCAGGCCGAGGGTGTGGTGGTCGGCCAGCACTGAGAGCTGATTGACCCCGTCGCGCTCCATCGCCTCCAGGGCCGCCCACAGGTCGGCGTCGGGGCTGGTGGTCCTAAGCAGCGCGGCGGGGCGCATGGCCTGGGCGGCCGACCCAGGAGTGACACCGCGTAGTAGCCGGCGGCGAGGGTCCAGGTCATCAGCGCGAAGATCAGAAACCAGGAGTAGTCGAGCTCGATCCGGATGCCCAGCCCTCCCAGCCGAGATGCTGGCCCTGCGGATCTGCCATCGTTTTGCTGCCGTTTTGCTGCTATGCTAGAGCTGTCCGCGTGGAGACGCATCGTGCTGGTGGGGATGGGACAACATGCAGGATCTAGAGACCGTTCGCGCCGCGCTGCTGGCAAAGCCAGGGGCCGAGGAGACCTACCCCTTCGACCAGGTCACGCTGGTCGCCAAGGTCGGGGGCAAGATGTTCGCCCTGCTCGCGACCACCGCCTCGCCAGTACAGCTCTCGCTGAAGGTCGACCCCGACTACGGCGAGGTGCTGCGCGACACCTACCCGGCGATCCAGCCAGGCTATTACCTTAACAAGCGGCACTGGGTCACGCTTACCTTAGATGGGAGCCTGGAGCCGGCCCTTATCCAGGAACTCATCGACGAGTCGTACCGCCTGGTGGTTCGCGGGCTGCCACGCGCCGCGCGCGCGCAGCTGGCGGCCCTTGACCCTGGGACCGCGAAAGGGGACAACTGATGCGCTATGGCTACACGATCGTGTACGTCGCCGATGTCGCGGCCACGCTTAACTTCTACGAGCGGGCCTTCGGCCTGAGCCGCCGCTTCCTGCACGAGAGCGGGCAGTATGGCGAGCTCGACACCGGCGCCACCACCCTGGCCTTCAGCCGGCACGACCTGGCCGGCAGCCTGTTTCCCGGCGGCTACACACCAATCCAGGCAGGCAGCTCGCCCCCTGGGATTGAGCTTGGCCTGGTGACGGAGGATGTGGCAGGCGCCTACGAGCGAGCAGTGGCGGCCGGGGCCACACCGCTCAAGGAGCCGGCGCAGAAGCCGTGGGGCCAGACCGTCGGCTACGTGCGCGACCTGAACGGCGTCCTGGTCGAGCTCTGCAGTCCGATGGGCTGACCCGCGAGCGACCGGCGCCGCCACGCTCGACGCGGCCCCGAGCGAGGAGGGAGCTGATGACCGAGCCTGAGATCGTCCACCTGCGCAACGCCATCACCGTGGCCTGGAGTGCGCGGCGCCACGGCAACCACCCGTTCGGCGCTGTGCTGGTGGATGCCCGGGGCCGCCGGGTGCTCCTGCGCGCCGAGAACACCGTGGTCATGGGCCGTGACCTTACCGGCCACGCCGAGATGGTGCGCCTGGCCTCGCCCAGATTCCGCCCGCGACGCTGGCGCCTCACCCTATACGCCAGCGCCGAGCCGTGCGCGATCCAGTAGCTACGATATCCACCAGGCCGCGAGCACTGTGAAAAGCGCCAGCGCCAGCGCCGTCGCGGACAGCGTGCTGTGATAGCCCAACGCCACGATGCTGAGCCCCGCCAGCCACGTCCCAAACGCACTGCCGACGAGCAGCGCGAAGGCGAACAGGGCTACGGCTGTGCCCCGCTGGGCCGGCGCCAGCTCGGTTGCGCGGGCCTGAAGCGTGCTGTGAGCGGCGATGAAGCCGCCCCCGCTGAGCAGCATCGCCAGCGGGAAGGATAGCCAGGTGGGCTGAAGCGGCACGAGGAGATAGCTGAACGCGAGCAGGGCGCCGCCGCACAGGATCATCCCGCGCTCCCTAAGGCGCCGCACAAGGGGCCCGACGAAGCGCGCCATAACCATGCCGGCCACCCCGTTGAGGGTGAGCAACCCGCCGATTAGCTCGTAGGACAGATGGTCGCGCTCGAACAACAGCGCCCCCAGGTAGCCCTGCGTGCCCATAGCAGTTGTGCCCTCGAAGAAGATCAGGGCGTAGAACAGCCAGACATTGGCCCCGGTGTATCGGAAGAGGGCTCGGTAGGGCGCGAGGAGCGCCCCTGCCTGCCACGCCTGAGGTGGTCTCGACGCGCGCATTGGGAGCCGGAGCAGCGCTCCGGCGACAAGCACCGCCAGCAGGCCATAGCCCACAAAGAGCACCCGCCAGCTTACCGCGGCCGCCACGACGCCGCCCAGAGCCGCAGAGAGTACCCCGCCCAGGGCTGCGACGCTGATGATGCGGCCCAGGGCCCCCTGGCGCTCCGCGTAGGGCACCGTGTCGCCCACGTAGGCAAGCGCAACGGGGATCACGCCTGCCGCCGCAGCGCCTGTGGCGATGCGCAGCAGGTTCAGGGCCCACAGCGTCGGCATGAGCCCGCTCACCAGGGTGCCGATGGCGAAGAGTAGGAGGGCCACGCCCATCACCCGCCGGCGGCTGAAGCGATCCGCAAGGGGCCCGTAGACCAGCTGGAACAGGCCGTAGGGTAGGGCGTAGAGGGTGATGAGTGAGCCAGCGCGGGTGGCAGGAACACCGAACTCTTGGCCGATGGCAGGCAAGAGGGGCGCCACCACCCTGGCCTCGGCGGAGACGAGAAACACGGCGGCGTTGAGGATCAGCAGCAGCGCGGCTGTAGCGGCGAAGCTGCCAGGCTCCGCTGGGACGGTCACAGCCTCCGCCGCCGCGAGGGTTGATGATGACTCCGACATAGACAACTCCTTACGCCCTTCTGGCGTGTCCTCCGTAAGCGCGATGCGAAGAGCCATCGGAAGCGCTCTTTTCGTCAGCCCCTTGCCGATCGTCATCGCGGCACAATTCGGAGCTGTCAGAGCGCCTCGCCAGCGCCGCCAGCGCGGCCTCGGGGCTATCGTAGATGGCGAGGGCGGCGCTGAAGGGCAGGCGTGCGATCGCCCGCTCGACGGGCGGCTGCGGGCCGACGAGCGCAAGACGCTGCCGGGGGTTAGGCTCCTCGGCTAGCGCGCGGATCGCTGCCCACCCGTCCTCGGGGGGCACCGGCGGCTGACCCGCGACGAGCCGGGCGACGGTGTGCAGGGCAACTAGCCCTGTCGTAGTCACCTGCGTTACATCCCGCAGATCTACCACGAGGCGCCAGGCACCGTCAGCACACGCCGTCCGTGCCTGGGCAATCAATGTCTCGTAGGTCGACCAGTCCAGGGCGCCGCCCGGGCGAAGGATGGTGATGGCGCGACCCTGCGGGCCGCCGCAGGAGTAGCGAGTGTTCATAGGTGTCCGTCCTTTCACGCGGTCGCATTCAGGCTGCTCACATTGCCGAGCCTACGCCCTCGAGCGTCCCGCTGTCGTGAGGCGCCGTCCTGTCCAGGTCGGGATGTCTGTCCCGCCTCCCGGGCGCGCCGTGTGGTGAGCCAGGTGACGAGAGCGGGTGGGATCCCCTCACGGCGTGCGGGGCCGCACCGGGCCTATGCCTCGCGGGCAACCGGCGTCGGCTCGCCTCAGGTTGAGGCGTCCCGCTGAGCGGCGACGTGCTGGCGGCGCACCCGACCAGGACAAGCGTCCCGGCCAGGCGGGACAATGGCTCATGACACAGGGGCACGCGGCATGCTAGGCTAGGGCGGCGCTCCGCTCACGCCTGCGATGGCACAGCACGCCCCCCCCGCGCCCGCGACACCCGCACCTGCCCATCGCCGGCCCACGATAGGAGTTGCCCCAGCCGTTAGAAGCGGCTATCATTGCGGAGCACCGAATGAAGTGTCCAGGAGCAACCCCGATGCAGCCAGCGCCGACGCTGCGCGAGGAGAGCTTGCCCATGGACAGGGCCCACCGTGGATTCATAGGCTGGCGTCGCTCCACCACGTCCGCCTGGATGCTCTGCGCCATCACGCTGGCGCTGCTGGTGGCTGAGGTGGGGCTGATCATCGCGTCGCTCCTGGTCATCGCCAGGGCACAGAGCCCCGTGCCGGACTACGTGGTCGCCCGGCTCACCCACCCGCTGAGCTGGCCGCTGACGCTGCTCAACGATGCGGCGCTGGCCGGCTTTGCGATGCTCGGCGCCCTGATCGTCGCGCGCTCCCGCAGCCACCCCGTCGGCTGGATCTTCTGTGGGCTCGGCTGGCTCGGCGCCCTGGAGCAGTGCTGCAAGCAGTACGCGGTCTACGGGCTGCTGGTGCGGCCGGGGTCGCTCCCGCTCGCCCAGGCGGCCGCCTGGGTGACAGAGTGGGTATGGGTGCCCTTCGCCGGGCTGCTCGGGGTCTGGCTCCCCCTGCTCTTCCCCGATGGGCGGCTGCTGTCGCCGCGCTGGCGCCCGGCGGCCTGGCTGGCGACGGCCGCGCTCGCCGTCCTCGTGCCCTGCGCGGCGCTCAGACCGGGGCCCCTCGGCAACGCCGCGCTGCTGGCGCAGATCGCGAACCCCCTGGGCGCCACGAGCCATGTGGAGCTGATCGGGCGCCTGGCGTCGCTCAGCTTCCTGGGCCTCCTGCTCAGCATGGTGATCGCCGCGGCGGCTGTGCTGATCCGGCTGCGCCGGGCAAGCGGCGATGAGCGTCAGCAGCTCAAGGGGCTCTGCTACCCCGCAGCGCTCCTGGCGCTGCTGTTCGTCCTGCAGGGCGTGGTGCGCTACGTGCTCCAGATCACGGCGCCCGCCTTCGAGGTCGGGTTCGCGCTCACATGGGCGGCGGCCTTCGCGCTGCTTCCGCTCGCGGCCGGGGTCGCCATCCTGAAGCACCGGCTCTACGCCATCGACCTGGTCATCAACCGCACGCTAGTGTACGTCGCCCTCAGCGCAGCGGTGAGCGCCATCTACGTGCTGGTGGTCGGCGGGCTTGGCACCCTGCTCCAGGCCCGCGGCAGCCTGCTGATCTCGCTGCTGGGCACCGGCGTCGTGGCGGTGCTGTTCGGACCGCTCCGGGCATGGCTGCAGCGCGGCGTGAACCGGCTGCTCTACGGCGAGCGCGACGAGCCCTACGCGGTGCTCGCCCGGCTGGGCCGGCGGCTCGAAGCAACCCTGGCCCCCCAGGCGGTGCTGCCGACCATTGTGGCGACGGTGCGCGAGGCCCTCAAGCTGCCGTACGCGGCGATCGCGCTCAGGCAGGGTGATGAGTTTGTGCTCGCGGCCGAGGCGGGCGCCCAGGAGCCCGGCGAGGTGGAGCAGCCCGGCGGCCTGGCCACCATCTCCCATACTCTCGTGACTCCGCCCCTCGTCTCGCTGCCGCTGGCCTATCGTGGCGAGGCGGTGGGCGAGATCCGGCTCGCACCCCGCAGCGGCGAGGCGAGCTTCAGCCCAGCAGACTGGCGCCTGCTCGAGGGCATCGCCCACCAGGCCGGCGTCGCGGTCCACGCCACCCGCCTGAACGCCGACCTGCAGCGTTCGCGCGAGCGACTCGTGGCGGCGCGGGAGGAGGAGCGGCGGCGCCTGCGACGTGACCTGCACGACGGCCTGGGGCCAGCTCTCGCCACGCAGGCGCTCAAGCTAGAGGCGGCGCGCGATCTGGTCGAGCTCGACCCCGCGCGCGCGGTCGCGCTGCTGACTGACTTGATCGGCGAGTCACAGGCGGCGATCGCCGACATCCGCCGCCTTGTGTACGCCCTTCGGCCGCCGGCGCTCGACGAGCTCGGGCTCGTGGGGGCGCTGCGCGAGCAGGCCGTCCAGTATGAGCACCTGGCGGGCGGCACGGGCGCGGCGCTGCGCATCCGTATCGACGCGCCGACGGCGCTGCCGCCGCTGCCTGCGGCGGCCGAAGTTGCCGTCTACCGCATCGCGCTAGAGGCCCTGACCAACGTCGTCCGCCACGCCTCCGCCACGAGCTGCACGATCAGCCTCGGCGCGGGCACAGGGCTGCACCTGGATATTCGTGATGACGGGCGCGGCTTGCCGCCCGACTGTCGGCCTGGGGTAGGCCTCAGCTCGATGCAGGAGCGGGCGGCCGAGCTCGGCGAGA
>JAAXUL010000240.1 GCA_013336035.1 Chloroflexales bacterium | reverse complement strand
ACCGTGCGCCGTGTCACACGCCCCATGATCTCCGCCGCAGGCGGAAGTGACTCGAAAGGAGGTCACTGGGTCACCCAGCCGACCGGATGTGGAAACACAAATGGGAAAGCAGCATGCTGGGAACGCCGGGGTTGCCCTGAGACATGGCGGGCAGGACGCCCGGCAAGACCCGCGCCCTATGGCAAAAGCTGGATTGCTTGAACGCCAATCCCGACGGGGTGTAGTCACCGCCCACTGGAAACATGTCTGAAACCAGTGTCGCGTGCGGTTCCCGCAGCAGGTTTCGGCGGGAACTCCTTTCGGCATGCGAACGAGCACGCAATGAGCGTGAGCAAAGGGAAGAGTGGCGTGCCTACGGGGCGCTCGGACGTCGTGGGGTGCTGGAACGCGGGATGCCCTACGTGCGGCAACGCATACGGGCACGGAGCCGCCGTAGTAGTCCGCGCGCGGGAAAGCTGCGCACATGGCGAAGGGCGGCAGGGAGTGCGATAGGCAGAGCAGGGAGGTACGCGCGATGCGGAATGCCGAAACCGTACTGTCTATCATTCAGGACCGGGGCAAGCGGGGCTTGCCGCTGGAACGGCTCTATCGACACCTCTTCAATCCAGACCTCTACCTGCGGGCGTATGCGCGCCTCTACCCCAAGGCGGGCGCCATGACCCCAGGGAGCACGCCAGAAACCGTGGATGGGATGACACGGGCGAAAATCGACCGCCTCATTGCCGACCTGCGAGCCGAGCGGTATCGCTGGACGCCTGTGCGCCGAGTTGCCATCCCCAAGGCTAACGGGAAGCGTCGGCTGTTAGGGGTGCCAACCTGGTCGAACAAGCTGCTGCAAGAGGTGCTACGTAGCCTCCTGGAAGCCTACTACGAGCCGCAGTTCAGTTCCGCCTCCCACGGATTCCGTCCTGGCCGGGGATGCCATACCGCTCTCCGTGAGATCCAGCATACCTGGACGGGCACCCGCTGGTTCATCGAGGGTGACATCCAAGCCTGCTTTGACAGCCTCTCGCATGACCTTATCGTGGACACGCTCGCTGAGCGCATCCACGACCAACGGGTGCTGCGCTTGATCCGGCAGCTCCTTCACGCAGGATATTTGGAGCAGCACACCCATCACGTCACGCTGAGTGGGAGCCCACAAGGCGCGATCCTCAGCCCATTGCTGGCCAATATCGTCCTCAACCATCTGGACCGCTATGTCGAGACGGAGTTGATTCCTGCTTATACCCGAGGAGAGCAAAGACGAGTCAACCCGGCGTACAACCACATCACGAGCAAGCTCTGCCGCATGCGCAAACAAGGACGACGCGCGGAGGCGCGGGCGCTGCGTAAGCAGCAACGGCGCATCCCATCAGGAGACCCCGACGACCCAACCTACCGTCGCCTGCGCTATGTACGCTACGCCGATGACTGGATGCTCGGCTTCATCGGGCCACGGCACGAGGCCGAGGAGATTAAACGCCGCATCAGCGCCTATCTTCGCACCAGCCTCCAGCTCACCCTGTCGGAAGAGAAGACGCTCATTACCCATGCACGTACCCAGGCGGCGAAGTTCCTCGGCTACGAACTGGTCACCCAACACGCGGATGACAAACACAATCGACGCCAGCGCAATGTCAATGGCCGGATCGGCCTGCGCGTGCCTCTGAGGGTGATCGAGGCGCAATGCGCACGCTACATGCGCAACGGGAAGCCCATGCATCGACCGGAGCTGATGGTCGAGACAGACTTCTCGATTGTCGCCCACTACCAACAGGTCTACCGCGGGGTGGTGCAATACTACCTGCTGGCCCAGAACGTGGGATGGTTCTCCCGCCTCCACTGGGTGATGCAGACCTCGCTGGTCAAAACCCTGGCATGCAAGCACAAAACCAGCGTGGGGGCCATCTTCCGTCGCTACGGAGCGACAGCCTCCGGCCCGGACGGCACGCGCTACAAATGCCTCCAAGTTCGGGTCGAACGGGCAGAAAAGCGAACCCTGGTTGCACAATTCGGTGGTATCCCATTGCGTCGCCAGCCGTGGGCAAGCCTGGACGACCAGCCCTACACGCCGCCCGCAGGCCGTTCGGAACTCCTACAACGGCTCCTGGCGGACACCTGCGAGCTGTGTGGAGCAACCGACCACATTGAGGTGCACCATATCCGCAAACTCGCCGACCTCAAACGGCACGACGGGCGGGAACGACCTGCCTGGGTAAAGCACATGGCCGAACGACATCGCAAAACCCTGGTGGTCTGTCACGCATGCCATCGGAAGATACATGCCGGAACGTTTGACGGCAGAACCTGAACAGCACTGCTGGAGAGCGGAGTACGCTGAAAGGTGTACGCTCCGTTCGGAGGGGGGCGGTTGGAAACGGGCCACTGGTACCGCGCTGGCCGCCTACCCTACTGTGACGACGAGAGGCCCAACCTGATCACCCATATCGCCACCACGCCCGCTCCCCAGGCTGACTGCACGATGACGGCTCCCATCCAGGAGGCCTTGGCCGCCAAGAACCTCTTGCCGCGGGAGCATTACCTGGATCGGGGCTATGTGGATGCAGAGATCATCGTGCAGAGTGCTCGTGAGCATCAGATCGAGGTTGTGGGGCCGGTGATCACGGACCCGGCCTGGCAAGCCCACACCCCCGGCGGGCTTAGCGTGGCCCAGTTTGTCCTGGATTGGGAGGCCCAGCAGGCCATCTGCCCGCAGGGCGTCAGCAGCCAATCCTGGTCACCTGCCCGGGACCGCTATGGGAACGAGATGATCGTGATCCAATTTCCGCGTGTCGCCTGTCGCGCCTGTGACGAGCGCGCGAACTGTACCAAAGCCAAGCATGGGGCACGAACGTTGAGCGTACGCCCGCGTGCCCACCACGAAGCGATCCAGATGACCCGGAGCCATCAGCAGACGGGCGCATTTCGCAAGAAGTATCGACGGCGAGCGGGGGTCGAAGGAAGCTTTAGCCAGGCGAATCGCCGCTGCGACTTGCGCCACGCCCGCTACATCGGGTTGGCAAAAGTCTGGCTCCAGCACCTGATTACCGCAATTGCGCTCAATCTGTTCCGTGCGCTCGCCTGGCTCGCCGAGGTTCCTCGCGCGCAAACGCGAACCTCGGCGTTTGCCAAACTCATGGGCCAACTGCCCTGAGCGGGCTTCCTAGAGGTGGGTTCGCCAACAGTATCTCGTCTGGGCGCAAACGACCGTTTCCGCCGCCCGGCGAGCATCAGACCCCTACGCCGACCTGCCCTTCGAGACGAACCAGCCGCTGGAGCGCTACCGGCTCCACCACGGCATGCGCCTGGCTCACTTCGCCGCGTTCCTCGACATCACCGAGGACGACTACCTGCGGCTCGTCGCCGGTGACCACCATCTCTCGGCCGCGGCCACACGCCGGATCGCCGACCGGCTCGGCACGCCGCCCTGGCTGATCAACGAGATCGCGCCGCTACCGACGGAGGAGGAGCGCGCCCGCGTCCGCGCCGCGATCCGGGAGGCGGAAGAGCATGGGTACTACGTCGAGGACCCCGACACCAGCGAGGTCAGCGGGCCCGTCCAGCTCGACCCCGGTCCACCACGGCCACGGCGTGCTCCAACGCCACACAGGCACATGCTCCTCGCCGACGCTCTGGCGAAGCTCGTCATGGTCCACCCTGCAGGCGCCGACTCAGACTATGAGCGACTGCGAGCCTATCTGGAGAAGCGCATCCGCGCAGCCCTCGACATTGGCCCGAACGAGCACTTCGACGCCGAGGCCTGGGCCGACGAGCTGCTGGAGGGCGCGATTTCATGGACGCGCCGGCGCCAGCTCTAACAGGACAGACGTCCAGAGGGAGCGGCACCTCGTCAACTCACCCCCTCGTTGTGCAATGGGCAAACAATAGCGGTACAGCTGTAGTACTTTATTACAGCAATACTGTATTACAGATCAACAAACCGCACCAGGTGCTGGCTGACCCACGACGACAGCTCGCGAAGGATCGCCTCAGGATGCGATAGGAAGGTGACATGCCCAGCTCCCGGCACCTCCACGAGCCGCGCCTGAGGAAGCGCGGCCTGGAGTGCCCGGTGTGCCCCCGAGCGCGTGAGCGGGTCGCGTTCGCCGGCGAGGAGCAGCGTAGGTGCTGTGATGCTCGCCGCCTCAGCCCGCACGTCGTGAGCGAGCTGGGCGCGCAGGTGGCCGATGATGCCGGGGGTACCGAGCCGTAGGATGTCGGCGCGCACGACCGCGCGATCCTCGCCCTGGTACGCCGGGAACTGGGTCATCAGGGCCGCGGCGACGAGACCCGCCGGGAGCCGCCCGACCACAGCGCCGACGAGGCGACCAAGGCGGCGGAGTGCTGCCGGGGGTGGCGGGCCGCCAAGCTGCGCCGAGTCGAGCACAAGCGAGGCGACCAGCGCCGGGTGATCGAGGGCGAGGCGCAGAGCGACGCTGGCGCCGAGCGAGGCGCCGACCACGTGGGTCGGGCCGCCGGCGGCGACGATCTGCGCAGCCGCGGCGTCGGCCCAGCGCGAGAGCTGTGTCGCCGGCGAGCCGTCGGGCAGCAGGTCGGGGGTGAGCACGTGCCCATCGCTCGCCCCACGAGCGGCGAAGCGGGGCCCACACGCCGCTCAGAGTCGCGGCGGGGTGAAGGAGGAGTAGAAGTGCTCGCGTGTCAGACATCGCTTATCCTTCGGCCTTGCCGGCGAGACGGGCAATGTCGGCGTCGTGCAGCTCTGCGATGTGCTCCTGAAGCAGGCCGTGGATGAAGGCATAGCCGCCGCCGGCCCGGCGGAGTAGGGCGCGATCAGCGCACGCCCCAAGAAACGCCTCCAGACGATAAGGGAGTACGCCACTGAGCCAGAGAGCCAGCCGCACCGCCTGGTGTCTCATCGCTGCGAGCCAGCCAAAGGCGAGGGCTGGGAGGATGCCGAGCCAGACGCTTACCGCAGCGACCAGAAGGATGTTAGCGCCAACATCACCAGGGCGTTGCGGGGCTGGGGTGGTGAGCACAGCGGCAGCACTAACTAGAAACGACAGAGCGGCAACGCCGCTCCAAACGAGGAGCCCGATGTGGATCGAGGTAGCCATCCCCTGGTTGGGGCGCTTGAGCCGAGACACGTCGCTATTGATCACGCCCTGCAGGGCGGCCCTGGCCAAGAGTGCGATGGGTATACCGACCACGAGCCCTGCCAGGCCGGTCAACAGGGAATACAACGTGGCCGGGCCCATCAGGAGGCCGCAGGAGACAAGCGTTACCAGCGCGATGCTGATCGTGATGCCTATCCGTGGCTGCCGAAGTTGAGCAAGCTTCTGCACGTCGTCACGCAGAGCACTCCACATGGCGGGGGGCGACCAGCGGAACCCTACAACCGCCCGAATAGGCTCGTCGTGCGACGTGCCGAGCATGAAGGCGATGAGGACGCCGTAGAGGATCACGAGGACGCAGGCGACCACTATCGCGGCTACAATAGCCGGCGTAACCTGGAAGGTGGGCGCAAAGAGGTAGAGCAGAAGCAGCCCAAGCCCAAAGACGCCTAGGATGGCCAGGACAGGCGCGATGATAAGCAGGGCTACTCGCAAAGCGAGAAACGTGCCCTTGTAGACCGCTACTCCGAACCCCTTCGTCAGATGCGTCGACTGGAGGTGCTCAAGGTAGAAGACGCTCTGGCGGCCCTCCTGAAGGCGTCTGGCGACCCAGCGGAGCCGCCGCAATGCCTGTAGGCGCTCTCGCGGGTCGGCTGCGCGGCGGTATTGGAACATCTCCTCAATGTAGGCGTTGAGCAGGCTGCGCACCGTCCAGGTCTCGTGGCTGAGCAGCTCCTGGCCGACCTGGGCCTGCGTGGCAAGGCGGAGCGTCAGCGGCGTACGCAGCAGATCGCGCAGGACCTCATCGTCCATGGCCGCCGCTAAGAGCACGGCGCCGGCGGCACCCTGGCCCCGTAGGGCCCACGCGATCTGGGCATTATCGAGAGGCTTCACCAGCACGGCCCGTCGGAGGCTCGGCCTGACCACAAGCGCCGCGTAGTCGCCATCGCGCGTCGTCAGGGCGACGGCCACAAAGTGCCTGCTGAGGTAGGCGTTGATCGCGGCGACGCACATCTCGCGGTACGGCACGTCGACCTCATCGAGCCCGTCAAGGAGGAGGGAGAGGTTGCCATCGGACACCAGGGCTCTCGCGACCTCGTTGGGCAGCAGGTATGGCCGTGCCGTGAGCATATTGACCATCCACTCGTCGAGGGAGAGGCGATCGACGGCCCATGAGGCGAGGTTGAGGATCACCGGGATGGGCTCGACCTCGTCGTGCTCAGCCCGTGCGAGCAGATCCCGGCAGAGCTCGAGGAGCAAGGTGGATTTACCCGCTCCAGGGGCGCCCAGGATGAGGAGTGAGCGGCTTGCGGCGGCGAAGACCTCCGAGATACGCGCCCCTGCTTGCAACGCGGGCGGCACCCCGGCTGTGCCTGGGGCTACACGCTGGGCTGTAGGCGGCAGCGCCGTAGGCTCCCAGGCGAGCGTGACGTCGATGCGCTCCGCGACTTCCTGGAGGTGTGCGAGGTTCTCGGTGACGCACGTGAGCCGCACGCGCTCGATCAGCATGCGGCGCTGAAGCTGTGTGTGCGGCGTAAGTTGCGACGGTGGCAGGGTGAGATGGACGGTCGTACGGATCACATCCCCGCCAGCGGCGTTCTCAATGGTGATGTCGCCGGTCTGGGCGCCAGCAAAGCTAACTACCGCTCTCCCAGCAATGAGGTGCTCGCCATGGAGGGCCCTGAGGGCGAGCGCGACGCCCGGCTCGACTGGGGCAGGGTTATTGCCCGTAGTGCAGGAGGCCACAATCAGGTTCGCGAGCTCGCCCGCACGCGCCCGGTACGGGGCAGGAAGCGCGGCCTGAAGCGCCGCTTCAATGTCATCGCGGGATAGTCTCACGGGATGTGGCGGTCGTTCAGATCGGCAGCAGTGTCACTATCGTAACAAACGATGTGGCGCCGTCATTACGTTGCGGCGCCAGGCTGGCTAAGGGCGGCATGCGCGGGTTCTCCGTGCCAGAGGCTGCCCACGGATCGCGTCAGCCCAGATTGTTCGTCTCCGAGCTGTCCGGGTTAGACACCGGCGTCTTCACGCCGTTGATCACGCGCACGTGGTAGTCCGGGAACCTGCCCTGCTCGATCGCCCGCACGAACTCGGCTCGGGAGAGCCGTTCGCCGGTCGTGTTGACCTTGAAACCCGTGTTGCGGTCCGTATCACTCTGCCTGGTCACCGATACCTTGCGGCCCATGATCGTGTTCCTTTCTTCGGCTAAGCTTACATGCCCAGAGATCACCAGTCCTCACACTCAGCTGCGACGTCCAAGCCCCAATGGCGGCGATCCGGCCGGCGCCGTCTCATCCGGCCACGTCATCTCCAGAAAGAGCCGCGTGTCGCCACTGCCCCACACCGATGGGCGCTGGCACTGGCAGCCGAGGGCCGGCACACGCGGGGCGGTGACCGGCCGGCGCTCCGCGAAGGCCAGCAGCTGCTCGACTGGCGACGGCTCATCGCCCATAAAGCCCGTCAGCCGGTGCAGTAGCTCGCTCACTGCGGCGGCGGACGTGGCCGTGGTGAAGGTGATCACCGCGGGGTCGGGCGCATCGAGGTCCTCGACGTAGCCCTGGGCGCGGAGCCGATCACGCTCCGCAGCTGGGAGGCTCTCCTCACGCACCTTCGCTGGGTCGATGCGCCCGAGGCATGCGAGGCAGGGGCCACCAGGCAGCGCCACCGTGACGCGCCCAAGCACCTGGCGGATACCGCCGGCGTCGGCGGTGATCTTGACGCCCAGGTCGATCAGCGGGATGAGGTAGCGCAGCGCGAGCGCGTTCAGCACGGCCCACCCCCGCCATAAAGCACCAACACGATTTCATTTATTCGTATTTCCCGTTCCGATTCTACTAAAAGCCTCTCTACAGGGCGCGAGGCTGTGCAATTTAGCTTTTTGATTTGGCGCCCCTATTCCCGCTTTAGCACGTTGGCCCTAGACAGGGCCATACTAGCGCACTCGCCGGTAAGCATACCCCGCCTTCTTCACGAAGCTGTCGAGGTAGTGCCCATGCGACCCGGCTTGCATCAGCCCCTCGTAAATATGGCTCGGCACGCTCAGATACTGGTAGACCGAGCCGTTGCGAAACGCCACTTCGAGGATCTGCCGGGCCGGATCGTACCCCACAGAGGCAAGGTTGGACGAGATGACAGCGGTGTGGTTCATTGGGCTCTCCTTGGCATTATGGTGATCTCAGCTCGTCACGTTGTCCGATGACCCGAGCGCCTTTGCTGTCTCGCCCAGGTCGAAGCGCCCGCCCTCCTCGGCGAGCCAGCGGCGGCGCTCCTCGTAGTCGGGCAGCACGCGAAGGACGCGTTGCCAGAAGGTCGTGTTGTGGTGGGGCTCGATGAGGTGGACGAGCTCGTGGACGATCAGGTAGTCCACAATGCGTGGCGGCAGCAAGATACAACGCCAGTGAAAGTTTAGCCCGCCGCCACTCCCACACGAGCCCCAGCGGTAGCCCAGGTCGCGGATCGCCAGTCCCCGAGGCGTAGCGCCAATCCGCTCGGCGAGATGCGGGAGGCGCCCCGCGATCCAGAGTCGTGCATGGGCGCCGTACCAGTCCACGAAGTACTCGCGCGCCCGCGCTCGCGCGTCGCGCCGCAGCAGGAAGCGCCCCTGGGTGAGCCGTAGCGGCGGGACAAGCTCACCGCTTTTCGGCGCGGACGGGTCGATGAGCCGGAGGCGGTAGCTCCGCCCGAGGTACGGAAAACCCTCGCCGTCCACAAAGGACCGTGAGACCGGGGGGTGGCTGAGGATCTGCTTCTGGGCCAGCTTGGTGTAGACCCAGAACTGCTTCGCACGGACTGCCTGCTCCAGCACGTCGGGCGGGCAGTTCTCGGGTGCCGTGACGCGCAGACTCCCGTCACGCTCCACGGTGATGCCAATGCTGGCCCGGCGCGGGCTCCGCGTGACCGTGAAGGTCAGATCGTCAACAGTCAGGGTCTCAGCCATCGGCCATCCCCGCCAGGCGGGCGTGCTGGTGCCGTGCCAGCTCCATCACCCGGTCGGCCACCAGCTGCTGGCGCTCGAAGGGGATGAGATCGTGGTCGTCAAGGAAGGTGACCACCCAGCTCCGCAGCCGCCCCTGGGCGTGTGTGTTGCGCCAGAAGTCCACAACTCGTACCTCGCGGCGCAGATGGGCGACCAGGTCGATAGTGCGCCGCGCCAGCTCCGCCTGGTCCAGGGCGGGAGCACCCCCTGCCGCCCCCTGCTCCTCCAGAAGCAGGCGCAGAAACTTCGCCTCGAGCTGCCGGTCAGGGTCTTGCTCATCCTCGGCGTGGGCGGCCCGGTAGTCGCGCGTGTACTCCTGCAGGGCGGTCACCAGCTCGGCCCAGTTGTCCTCGAACCGCTGGAGGATCGCCTCCAGGCGCTCGCTCAGCGAGCGGTAGCGCGCCGGGTCCTCCTGGAAGTAGGCGTCGATGTGGTAGCGGGCGGCGTGCTCCATCTCCGAGGCCTTCGCCCGGTCGGAGGCGTGGGCCTCCACGGCCCGGTCGAAGTCGGCGTCGAGGATCGAGATCGGCGGCACCGTTGGG
>JAAXUL010000949.1 GCA_013336035.1 Chloroflexales bacterium | reverse complement strand
GACCTCAACCCGGCGGTTACTATCGCCGTGATGGTGCGCGGCGGCTACGATGTGACGACCGGCCTGCTGCATATGGTTGCCCAGATGATCGGGGCGATCATCGGCGCGACGCTGGTCTGGGTCACATATCTGCCGCACTGGGCTATCACGAAGGACCCCGGCCTCAAGCTGGCGTGCTTCAGCACCGGCCCGGCCATCCGCAACCCCATCTCGAATCTGATCACTGAGATCATCGGCACCTTCGTGCTGGTCTATGTGATCTTCTCGATCTTCAGCCCCAACGGAGCCACCGCCGGCAGCCCGGCCGCTGGCGTCGGGCCATACCTGGTGGCCGCGCTGGTCTGGGGCATCGGCCTCTCGCTTGGCGGACCGACCGGCTATGCAATCAACCCCGCCCGCGACCTCGGCCCTCGGATCGCCCACTTCATCCTGCCGATCGCCGGCAAGGGCGACTCGGACTGGAGCTACTCGTGGATTCCGGTGGTCGGCCCGCTGATCGGTGGCGTGATCGCCGCCGTGGCCGCCATGGTCTTCCGGATCTAACCGCTTTAGCTAGTAGCTGCTCAACCAACGGAGGTTCTCTGGTGAAGAAGCTGATCAACGCGCCCGAGAATGTGGTCAAGGAGGCCCTCGCGGGCATGGCCGACGCCCACCCTGACCTGATCAAGGTCCACTACGACCCCGACTTCATTGTGCGCGCTGACGCGCCGGTCGCAGGCAAGGTGGGCGTGATCTCGGGCGGCGGCTCGGGCCACGAACCGATGCACGGCGGCTTCGTCGGCCGAGGTATGCTCGACGCCGCCTGCCCCGGCGCCGTCTTCACCTCGCCGGTGCCCGACCAGATGCTGGCCGCCACCAAGGCCGTCGATGCCGGCAAGGGCGTGCTGCATATCGTCAAGAACTACACCGGCGACGTGATGAACTTCGAGATGGCCGCCGAGCTGGCCGCCGCCGAGGGCATCGAGGTCGTCTCGGTCATCACCGACGACGATGTGGCCGTCGAGAACAGCACCTGGACCGCCGGGCGCCGCGGCGTGGGCGTGACGGTGCTGCTCGAGAAGATCGTCGGCGCGGCCGCCGAGGCCGGCGCCGACTTGGCCGCCGTCAAGGCTCTGGCCGAGAAGGTGAACGGCGCGGGCCGCTCGATGGGCATCGCCCTTACCTCCTGCACGGTGCCGCACGCCGGGAAGCCGGGCTTCGACCTCCCCGAGGACGAGATGGAGGTCGGCGTCGGCATCCACGGCGAGCCGGGGCGCCGCCGGGTCAAGCTGGCCGGCGCCGCCGCGATCGCCGAGATGCTGGCCGCGCCTATCCTCGAGGACCTGCCCTTTAAGCGCGGCGACAATGTCCTGGCTTTCGTCAACGGCATGGGCGGCACGCCGCTGATCGAGCTCTACCTGATGTACAACGAGCTTAATAAGATTCTCAAGGGCAAGGGTATCACAATCGGCCGCAAGCTGATCGGCAGCTATATCACCTCGCTCGAGATGGCCGGCTGCTCGTTCACTCTGCTCAGGCTCGACGACGAGCTGACAAAGCTTTGGGATGCCCCGGTGCTGACGCCGGCGCTGCGCTGGGGCCTGTAGCGCTATCCCGTATTGCGTATTGTGCGTTGTGAGTTGTGTATTGTGCATTGTGTGTGACGGGAAGGAGCCCGTACCATGGCAATGTGCGTGCCGCAGCCCATGATACGCGACACGTGATACGCACTACGGAGCAGACCATGCAAATCACAGCAGAGCACGTCATTAAGTTCATCGAGACGGTCGGGGCCAGGATCAAAGAGCAGCGAGATTATCTCACCCAGCTCGACTCGGCCATCGGCGACGCCGACCACGGGGTGAACCTCGACCGGGGGTTTACCACGGTGCTCAGCAAGCTGACGAGCGTCGCCGACAAGGATATCGGTTCGATCCTCAAGACTGTCGGCACCACCCTTGTCTCGACCGTGGGCGGCGCCAGCGGGCCGCTTTATGGCACTGCCTTTCTCAGGGCCGGCATGGCCACCGCCGACCGCTTCGAGCTCGGCCCCGACGATCTTGTCGCCGCCCTTGAGGCCGCCCTTGAGGGCATCCAGACCCGCGGGAAGTCGACCCGCGGCGAGAAGACGATGATCGACGCCATCGGCCCCGGCGTCGACGCGCTCAAGGCCGCCTGCGCCGCCGGCGACGATTTCGTCAACGCCCTGCGCAAGTCGGTCGCCGCCTGCGAGGAGGGCATGAAGGCTACTATCCCCATGCTCGCCACCAAGGGCCGCGCCTCGTACCTCGGCGAGCGCTCGATCGGCCACCAGGACCCGGGCGCTACCTCGGCCCATCTGATCGCTCGAGCCTTGCTCGAAGTGGTCGAGGGCATTCACCAGTAGCGGGCGCCCCGCGGCGCCCACCTGTGGCGCCTGCGAGCCCGCTCATGTTCTATTCGTAGACAAAGGAGTCTGACCCATGGCTAAGTACGTCGCCGCGATTGACCAGGGCACGACCAGCACCCGCTGTATGGTCTTCGACCATTCCGGCAATGTGGTCTGCTTCGACCAGCGTGAGCACGAGCAGATCTACCCGAAGCCGGGCTGGGTCGAGCATAACCCCGAGGAGATCTGGGAGCGCACCCAGGGCGTGGTCCGTGGCGCGCTGCAGAAGGGGAGCATCGACGTCAAGGAGATCGCGGCCATCGGCATCACGAACCAGCGCGAGACAGCCGTGGTCTGGAATCGCAAGACGGGCAGGCCTGTCTACAACGCGATTGTCTGGCAGGATACTCGCACCGACCAGATCTGCAACGCGCTGGCGGCCGATGGCGGCCAGAACCGCTTCCGCGCCAAGGTGGGCCTGCCGCTGGCGACCTACTTCTCGGGCCCGAAGGTCCGCTGGATCCTCGATAATGTCGATGGGGCCAAGGCTGCCGCGGCGGCCGGCGATCTGGCCTTCGGCAATATCGACACCTTCGTGACCTGGTGGCTCACCGGCGGCCCCGACGGCGGCGTCCACGTCACCGATGTGACCAACGCCAGCCGCACCATGCTGATGAACCTCGAGACTCTCGACTGGGACGATGAGATCCTCGGCATTATGGACATCCCGCGCAGCATGCTGCCGAAGATCGTCGCCAGCAGCCAGGTCTACGGCAACGCGAAGGGCGACCTGGCCGGCATCCCCGTGGCCGGCATCCTCGGCGACCAGCAGGCGGCTATGGTCGGCCAGACATGCTACAGCCCCGGCGAGGCCAAGAATACCTATGGCACCGGCTCGTTCATGCTGCTCAACACTGGCACGAAGATCGTGCCCTCGAAGAGCGGCCTGCTCACGACCCTCTGCTACAAGTTCGGCGACCAGCCCGCGGTCTACGCCCTCGAGGGCTCGATCGCGATCACCGGCGCGCTGGTGCAGTGGCTGCGCGACAACCTGGGCATGATCACTAGCTCGGGCGAGGTCGAGGCCCTGGCCAAGCTGGTCGAGGACAATGGCGGCATCTACTTCGTGCCGGCCTTCTCGGGCCTCTTCGCC
>JAAXUL010000239.1 GCA_013336035.1 Chloroflexales bacterium | reverse complement strand
GGCTGGGCAGGCTGCGCTGGAGGTGGCGCCCGCTGTTCCGCTATCTCATTCTCGTTCCCGGAGGTTGCCATGCAGGCTGATCTGGTCGTGATCGGTGCCGGCCTGGCCGGCAGCTGCCTGGCCGCAGCGGTGGCCCAGCGCGGCTGGCGGGTGGTGCTGCTGGAGCGCCAGCGCGGGCCGCGCCACAAAGTGTGCGGCGAGTTCCTCTCGCCCGAGGCGCAGGCGAGCCTGCACGCCCTCGATCTTCACGCCACCGTCGCCGCCCTGGCCCCAGCCGAGATCTACCGGGCCGCGATCATCTCACGGCAGGGCCAGCGCCTGGACATGGCCCTGCCGGGCGTTGCCTGGGGTGTGAGCCGCTTCCGGCTCGATGCGGCCCTGGCCCAGGCGGCGGCCGAGGCTGGGGCGACGGTGCGCGAGGGCATAGCTGGAATGGCGCTCACGCCCTGTGAAGGCGGCTACGAGGTCGAGATGCGTGACGGCGCTGCCGAGCGGACGAGCATCAGCACCCGGACGGTCGTCGTTGCCTGTGGCCGACACGCGGTGCCGGGGCTCCGGCCGCCGCAGACCGCCACCGCTTCACGCCAGATGTACGTCGGGGTCAAGTGCCACTACGCGGGGCTACAGCTGCCGCCCGAGGTGCGGCTCTACCTCTTTGAGGGCGGCTACGTCGGCCTCTCGCCGATCGAGGACGGCCAGGCCAACCTCTGCCTCCTGGCCAGCGAGGAGGCATTCGCACGAGTTGGGAGGCGCGTGCCCGCCATGCTGGACGCGGTGGCGCACGCGATCCCCGCCCTGGCCCGCGATCTGGCCGGCGGCCAGCGTCTCGATGAAAGCATGGTCGCCGTCGGCGCCGTGGACACCACGCGCCCGACCGTGCTCTGGGATCAGTGCGCGCGCATCGGCGATGCCGCCACGATGATCCCGCCGCTGAGCGGCGACGGCCAGGCGATGGCCATCCACGCCGCCGAGATCTGTGCGCCGCTAATCGATGACGTGCTGGCGGGGCGCCGATCACTGGCCACATGGCAGACCATCTACGCGGCTGCGTGGCACGCGGCGTATGATCAGCCACTGCGCACGGCCCGCTGGCTTCAGGCGCTCTTGGGGCAACCCCAGATCAGCGCGGGGCTGATCGGCCTCGGCACCCTGCTGCCCAACCTCGCACAGCGGCTGGTGCTCGCCACACGCGGCCCGCAGCGAATCATGGGGAGCATGCACACCCAGCTTTCCACAGAACAACCATCATAAAGGAGACCGGGCAGATGAATACGATTGCGAAAACACGCAAAGAGACGCCCATCCGTGGCGAGGACATCCCGCGCTGGCTCATCTTCACCAGCTTCTGGGGGGGTATATCATACCTGCTCACGTTCGTCAGCCTGCTCGTCGGCAGCCGACGCAACCCGACGCAGATCAACCGCACGACCCTTGGGCTAGGCTTTCTCCTGCACACCTCAAGCTTCATGGTCGGCGGCTCGCTGATCGTGGCCGCCGTCTCAATCATCCGAGGCAAGAGCAGCACCGCGATCGCGCAGGAGGATATCCGGAGCGGGCAGCTCGGTCGCTCAATCATCCAGCTGGGCGGTGTCGGGGCGCTGGGCTCCGTAGTGCCCTTCACGCTGGCGGTCGGGAGCATCGAGCTTGCGCGCACAATCACCGGCCAGCCCGCCATCGGCGAGGCGGATGGGCAAAACTGGCCGCTCACGATCGGCACGATGGCGGCGGCAAGCGGCATGCTCTCACTGGCCGTCAGCCGGATTACGGCCTGGGTGGCTCAGGACGCGCGGAGCGCGTAGCGCCGCTCTGAGATCCACCTCGCCTGAGTGACATGATCGCCCGTCCCCTCAAGGGTGCCCGGTTTGGGAGGGGGCGGACTCACTATTATGGAGGACCGCATGCAGAGACAGCTCATACAGACCGCCTCAATCTGGCGCGACGGCGTAGATCTTCCCACGTATAGCCCGCTCACCACGGATCTGCGCGTCGCGGTCGCAGTGGTGGGCGCGGGCATCGCCGGTCTCTCGACCGCCTACCAGCTCGCCAAGCGTGGCTTCCAGGTAGCGGTTCTCGACGACGGGCCGATCGGTGGCGGCGACACCGGCAACACCACCGCCCAGGTGACCTGTATGCTCGACAAGGGCTACGCCGAGACCGAGCAACTGCGCGGTGCCGATGGCGCACGCCTGACGGCCGAGAGCCATATGGCCGCTATCGACACGATCGAGCGCATCGTCCGCGACGAGGCGATCGCCTGCGACCTTGCCCGGATGGACGGCTACTTCTTCCTCGCCCCGGGCGACGAGTTGCGCACCCTCACTGATGAGCGCGACGCCTCCCAACGCGCTGGTCTACGCGATGTCGCGCTCCTCAGCTCTGGGGTGACGCTTGGCAACGTGCGCCTCAGCTCAGCCCTGCGCTTTCCGCGCCAGGCCCACTTTCACCCGCTGAAGTATCTCGTTGGCCTCTGCCGCGCGATCGAGGGTATGGGCGGCCAGATCTTCTGCGGCACGCACATCACGCGCGTGAACGCCGAGGCGATCGTCACCCTCGAGACCACCGACGGCCCGGCGATCCGCGCCGACACGGTGGTGCTGGCGACCCATATGCCGATCAATGACGCGCTCGGCTACTCGTTGCGGATCTTCCCCGCCCTCACCTATGTGATCGGCCTCCACATCCCCACAGGCAGCCTGCCGAACTTCCTGGCCTTCGACACTGCCGACCCCTATCACTATGTCCGCATCCAGGCCGCAGCGGATCACGACGTGCTGATCGTCGGCGGTGAGGATCATAAGACGGGCCAAGCCGATGATATGGATGCGCGCTACCAGCGCCTCGCGCAGTGGGCCCGTGCGCAATTTCCGATGGCTGGTGAGGTCCTGTACCGCTGGTCGGGCGAGGTGGCGAACTCCTTCGACGGCCTGGCGCTGATCGGGCCTGATCTGGTCTCGCCGAACGTCTACGTGATCACCGGCCAGACCGGCATCGGCATGACTCACAGCACGATCGGGTCGATGATCGTCGCCGACCAGATCGCCGGCACCGCCAACCCCTGGGCGGAGCTCTACGCGCCGGCGCGTGCGACGGGGCGCGGCCTCGGCCAGGTGGTGAGCGAAGGCCTGAACGTGCTGTCGCAGTATACCGAGCTGCTCAAGGGCGGTGATGTCGCCTCCGCGACGGAGATCCCTGCCGGGAGCGGGGCCGTGGTCGGCTGGGGGCCGACGAAGGTCGCCGCCTACCGCGATGACCGGGGGGTGCTGCACCGCCGCTCGGCGCTCTGCACCCACCTTGGCTGCGTCGTGGCCTGGAACGACTCCGCGAAGACCTGGGACTGTCCGTGTCACGGCTCGCGCTTCGATAGCTATGGCACGGTGATCAATGGCCCCGCTCCGAGCGATCTTTCCCCAGCTGAGGAGTGAGCCTGGGCACACGATTGGTCGATCATTCGACCACGGTTCGTGCGATACGACTGAGGTTGTGGTCTGCTGCAACCTGCGTGTCTACATACTGCGCCGCGCCGCATCGATAGTAACGATGCGGCGCACGATCGCGAGCCCCAGCCCCATACCGCCGTGGGCGCGCTGGCTCGAGCTTCGCGATCGTGCGCAGCTGGCCCTGACAGCTAGGTCCCACCTCACACCTATGACATCATCAGTGCTATACTCCCCCCTTCAGGTCACCGACTCCGATATTCCGGCTCGCCGCACGCCTGTAGGAGGAAGGCTACCCATGATACGCTCAGCAGAGCGGGCATCGCACGACGATGCCTTTGCACATATCAGTGCCGTGATCGCCCGCGGCGAGCCGCTCGCGGCGACGCTCGATCTGATTATGCACCGGACCTGTGACCTGCTGGAGGTGCAGGAGGCAGCTTTGTTTCTGGCTGAGGGCCCACAGCTGGACTTGCGGCTGATCGCGGCGAGCGGCGGGCTTCCAGAGACGCCCGTGCTCCGCGCGCCAGGCGTGGGCGTAGAGGGCTGGGTGATGCGACGCGCCCGGCCCATCGCGGTCGTCAACCCGGCCGCTGACCCGCGCTTTGCGCCCCTGCCACCCTGGGGCGACACCCTGCCGCCCGAGGCCATCCAGGCGCTCGCCGCGGTGCCGATCCGCAGCAGGGCTCAGCTGGTGGGGGTGCTGGCGGTGGTTGATGGAGTGGAAGCGAGCGCGGACACACCCTCACGTCACCCGTTAGGCAACGCCTCTCTCGCCGAGCTGCTGCCGTTCCTGGCAGTTCTGGCCGATCTGGTCGGGTTAGCCCTGGAGAACAGCGACATCCTCTACCGCCAGGAGCGCCGCACCCAGCTGATCCGACTGCTCCACACCATCGCGTCGATCCCTGTGAGCGAGGCGACCGAGACCCTGGCCGACACGATCACCGATCAGCTCTGCACGATCATGCAGGCCGAGATCGCCAGCATCTTGCTCCATAGCTCCGCCACCGACGAGCTGATCGCCTTCGGCAGCAGCGATACGCTCCTCGGACGGTTGCAGCGCGAGCGCGGTCTTGACCACATCCCGCTGGCCACCAGCGGCCCGCTGCTCCAGGTATTCCAGCACGGCGACCCATTGCGGATCGAGCGCGCCGACGATCTGGCCGCCCTGCCCCTCGTGCAGGCAGTCGGCATCCAATCGATGCTGATCGTGCCACTGCGGATCGAGCAGACCTGCCAGGGCCTGGTCGTGCTCGCCGCCACCCGGCCGGGCACCTTCTCCGATGACGATGTGAGCTTCCTCACCTTTATCAGCGTGCGGCTGGGCTACGCGCTCCATCACGACACCCTTACCGATGAGCTCGCGGCGGCCGAACAGGCGCGGATCAGACAGGATGAGCGGGAAAGCTTCATCTCGGTCGTCGCTCACGACCTCAAGAATGCCCTGACGGCCATCGCCGGGAGCAGCCACCTGGCGCTGCGCCGGGCGGCGCGCGGCGACGACAGCTACAGCCAGAAGGCGCTGCCGGTGGTGGTAGCCAAGGCCGCCCAGGCCCTCCAGCTGGTCAACGACATGGTCGATGTCAATAATGTGGACGCTGGGCGGTTCCGCCTGTTCATGGCGCCGGTCGATCTCGTCACGCTCCTCCGGGAGGAGGTGGAAGGAGCGCAGGGGCTGAGCGCGCGACACACGGTGGTTCTTGCGACCACGCTAGAGGCGGTTGAGGTCGCTGCCGATCCACAGCGGCTCCGACAGGTGCTCGCCAACCTGCTTGCCAACGCCGTCCGCTACGCGCCGGATGGGGGGAGCATCACGGTGGGGCTGAGCATCCCCACAGCGCAGGAAATGGTTGTGGCCGAGGCCAAGGCGGCGCTCTCGCAGGAGGTGCAGATCACGGTGGCGGACCAGGGGATGGGCATCGCCAGCGAGGATCTGCCCCACATCTTTGAGCGCTTCTACCGCGGGCGTGGCGAATATGTCGCCAGTGGCTCGGGACTGGGGCTCTACATCGCAGCTGAGATCATTGCCCAGCACGGTGGCAGGCTGTGGGCGGAGTCGACACCTGGCGCCGGCGCTCGCTTCCACATCACATTGCCCATGAGCCGGCACAGCGCAGCCCATACCCCGAGCGCATGACGCACGACGCCCTGCCGCCTGGATGGAAGGGTGTGCCTGCCAGCATACAGGGCTGAGATGGCCTGGTATGGTTGGCCTGGCCTCCACGCCGGAGCCACCTGTGGGGCGGGTCGTGGGCCGGGTGGGTTGCGCCGGCAGCGCCGGCGTTAGCCCTCGCGCTGAGGATGGGCCAGGAAAAAGCGCAGCATCTCGCGCGCCGCGTCAGGGCCGCTAGGCACGGTGAACGAGCCCTCTGGGCTGCCGCCCGACCAGCCGTGGCCGGCCACATTAGCGCCGCGCCAGGCACCGCTGCAGCCACGCCCCCCGAGGAGTAGGAGGGCGCCGACTAGGATGATGAGCCCGAATGGGACAGCCGCACCCTGGGCCTCACCAGTGTTTGGCAGGGCCGCCGGCATCGACGCGCCGGGCTGGAAGACTGCTCCCGCGGCTGCCTGCGGGTGGGAGAGCGGCGCGCCGGTCGGCAGCAGGTAGCTCGCCATCACCCTTGTGGGCGCCGTGCTTGCGTTGCGGGCCTGCGCCAGCACGCCGGGCGCTTCGACAAAGCTCTCGCCCTCGCGGTAGACCGTGGTCTCGCCCTGATAGGGCACAGGAAAGAGCCCGCCGCCAGCGCGGTGGGCTCGATGAACGGCCTTCCTCGCTTGGAGCGGGCAGGGCCTGCGGCGTGTTATCTTGCCAGGACGGCCCGGGCCCGGGCCACGCTCCAGCCGCCGGCCAGGGCGAAGACGCTGGGGAGGAAGGCGAGCAGGCAGACGACGCAGACCCACCACCAGCGCGTCCAGCCGTGGCCGTCACCGATCATCAGGGCCTGGGCCGCGGCGGTGCCCATCGTGCCGAGGCGCAGGATCGCCCCCTGGATGGCCAGGGCCGTGCCGATCAGGGCGGGGTTGATCGTCTCGGCGGTCTCGGTGAAGGCCGCCAGCCAGCACACACTGCCGATTGCCAGGCAGAAGTTGAGGCCGACCATCAGCGCGCCGAGCTGTCCCAGCCTGACGGGCGGGGTAAGGCCCATGAAGTACACGAGCCCCAGCGCGGCCAGGCACGCCCCGACGAGCATGAACGGCTTGCGGACCTGGAGCCTGTCAGAGGTAAAGCCGGCCGCCAGCGCGCCGCCGATGAAGGCCAGGCCCATCAGGCTGACCAGCCCGTTGGCTCGCTCGAGCGGGAGCGCCAGCACGCTGTGGAGGTAGGTTGGCGCGAAGGCGTTGAAGGTGTAGCGCGGCACGAAGTAGAGCACATAGCCCAGAGAGCTGAGGACGATCGACGGGCGCAGCATCTGGCGCCAGGGGCGGTGGGTGGCCGCGGCCGCGTCAAAGATGGCGGCCCGCTCCTCAAGCTGCGCCGCGTCGTCGCCGGTCACAACAACCTGGCCCCGCAGCCCCGGCTTCAGCTCCCGCAGGCCGATGAAGGCCACCAGGGCCACCAGCAGACTCAGGGCGCTCGAGATCACGTACTGTGACTGCCAGGTGCCGAAGACCGGCAGAGTCAGGCTTGCGACCGAGCTGGCCAGGATCTGGCCGCCCAACAGCCCGATGCTGGAGAAGCCCAGCGCGAAGGCGCGCGACATGCGCGGTGAGAAGTCACGCACCAGGGCCAGCAGGGTGACCTGCAGCACGCCCTCGGCGAAGGCAAGTGCCCAGCCGGCGAGGAAGAAGCTCCACGTCGTTCCCGTCATAGCCACCCCCAGGGTGAGCAGCGCACAGACGAACGCGCCGTACACCGCCAGGTTGGCCCGCCCGATGCGGTCGCTGAGGCTGCCGAAGAGGGCCGAGACCGAGCCGACCAGGAACACCAGCATGAAATAGAGCCCGAACTGCTGCAGGCTGAAGCCCAGCTCGCGCTGCAAGATGGGCAGCACGGAGACCGCCACGAAGGCGTGGGAGTAGAGCGTCACGGCGATGGCCAGGGTGAGGCTCAGGTACCAGATGCGGGCAGGGGCGGTCGGGTAGTGGGCCAGATCGCGCTGCAGGGCCAGGCGCCTGACCGTCGGGACGATGCGCATCGGCGTGCTCCTCCACTTGCGCTCATTGATGCACGTTCTCCCTCTCTCCAACCAGCGTCGTGATGAGCGTAACCTCCTGGTGAAGCGTCTGCTCCAGGCTTTGTCCCTGACCAAGCGCCCACTCCGCGCCAAACAACCGCTCGCCCAGCTGTGTCCGTGCCGCCGTACGGGTTCGCTCGTAGTCGATATGATCTACCGGCCAGAGGTGCGTGCCAGAGCGAATGAGGAGCGCGTCGGCGGCAGCGAGGAGCCGCGTCGCAAGCACTGCATTGTCCAGTAGCAACGCCGCACGCGCGAGCGCGGCAAGGGCCATCGTGATGCCCCAGGTGTCGTTGACCTTCATGCAGAGCTGGAGCACTTCGACAAGCTGAAAGGTTTCGCGGGCCGAACCGCTCCGTGCCAGGGCGAGTTGTCCGAGCCGGAGCAAACGCCGCCGAATAATCAACTGAATGCCAACCTCCTGGCCAAGCTGCAAGCCCTCGCGAAAGGCCTCTTCCGCCCGGTCATAGTCCTGCAGCAGATAGGCTGCCTCCCCCACCAGCATCAGCGGCCTCGCCGCGTCGTGCGGGCGGCCGCTCGCGCGATACAGCGCGACACTCTGGCTGGCGAGGCGGTCAGTCGTTCCACAGTCGCCGCCCGAGATCGCGACCATGGCGAGGGTGTTGAGCGCCGAAGCCTGGCCCTCGAGATCGCCCAGCTCCTGGAAGATCCGCAGGCTCGCTTCGAGCAGTGACTGTGCGGAGGAAAGGTCGTGCATTTCACGGGCCAGAAAGCCGATCATCACCTGAGCCCTGCCCCGCTCGAGCGCGGGCACATCTGCGGCATGCGCAAGGGCCAGCTCAAGCCAGCGCCGCCCCTCGCGCACATAGCCCTGGGTGTGCCAGAACCAGCCTAACCCATCGGCGAGCCGTACGACACGCTCCGGCGCGTGCTCGATGGCCCACGTCAGCGCCACGCGCAGGTTGTCGTGCTCTTGCTCAAGCCGCGGCATCCACGTCGTGTACTCCGCATACGTGGGAGGCAGCTCTGCAAACGCAAGCATATACTCCGCGTGCTGGCGGCGCGTCTCGGAGAGCTCGCCCGACTCCGTCAGGCGCTCCAGGGCGTACTCGCGAATGGCTTCCAGCAGGCGGTAGCGCGCGACCGGACCGCCCAGGTCCGCCACCACGAGCGAATGGCTGACCAGGGCCGTCACCCTATCAAGGAGCGATCCGGTTGCGACAGTGGCCTGACCTGCGCTCGGGACGGCTGTGGTACCCGCAAGAATCGCCTCCGCCGCATCCAGGCTCCAGCCGCCGGCAAACACCGCGAGCCGGCGCAAGGCAGCCCGTTCAGGCTCGGGGAGCAGCGCGTAGCTCCAATCGATCGCGCTCCAGAGCGTCTGCTGGCGCTCCGGCAGATTGCGCGCGCCACCCGTGAGCATCGGCAACTGCTGTTGCATCCGTTCCAGCAGCGTGTCGGGGGTGAGCAGCCGGAGCCGGCCGGCGGCCAGCTCGATGGCCAGCGGCAGACCTTCGAGGCGGTGACACAGCTGGGCAACCGCAAGCATGTTGCCGGAGTCAAGGACAAAGCTGGCGTTGACGGCCGCAGCTCGCGCGACGAACAGCTCAATCGCGGGGCAGTGGGCGAGCTCAGGGAGCGGCGGCAGTGGGTGGAGCGGCGGCAAGGCCAGGGGCTGCACGACGATCTCATGCTCGCCGTACAGCCACAGGGGTGTGCGGCTGGTGGCCAGGACCTTCAGATAGGACGCCTCGCCCAGCAACTCGCCGATCAGGGGCGTGGCTGCCATGACATGCTCGACGTTGTCGAGTACCAGCAGCATCTGGCAGTCGCGCAGGAACTGCTGGAGGCGGACCAAGAGCTGGGAACCCTCGCCCTCCTGATAGCCCAGGGCGCGGCCAATCGCCGGCAGCACCTGATCCACCTCGCGGATGGGCGCCAGCGGGACGAAGACGACGCCGTGAGCGAACGCATCGCTCACACTGGCGGCGAGCTGTATTGACAGACGAGTCTTG
>JAAXUL010000003.1 GCA_013336035.1 Chloroflexales bacterium | reverse complement strand
GGTGGCCCATAGAGGCCGCTGGGGTCAGGGGCAGGCTGGCCGCCGGGGGGCGGGCCCTGAAGGGGCGAGCTCGCGCCGGGCTGACCAGAAGCGGGCCTGGACACATCGATCGGCGGCGTGGCCCCAAGCGGGCGCCCGACCATCAGGCGCACCGTATCGAGGGCGCTGCGCATCTCGCGGGCCTGCTGGTAGCGGTTAACCGGCTTCAGCTCAAGAGCCCGTAGCGCCAGCTGCTCGGCCAGAGTTGAGACCCGCGTGTTGAGCACACGCGGCGAGTTGAGGGGCGTGCCAGACTGGCGCTGCGACGCCGTGGGCGGGGCCCAGCCCGTGAGCAGCTGGTAGAGCACCGCGCCGATCGCGTACACATCGCTCGCCGTCGTCGGCTCGGCGCTGCTATCATGCAGCTCGGGGGCCCTGTAGGACGAGGGCTCGGCGCCCACGTGGCGCGCCATCGCGAACGGTGCCAGAAACAGGCCGCCGTCGAGCGACGACCAGAGGTCGGTCGTGCGCAGATCGCCGATGAGCAGCGCCGGCGTATGGCTGTGTAGGATGTCAAGGGTGCTGAGGAGCCGCTCGACATAGCTCAGGACCTCGGGCTCGGGCAGCGGGCCGCCGCGGTCGCGCGAGACCCGCTCGAGATCCTGGCCGCCCGGGTCGTCGGCGACCAGATAATAGGTCAGCCCCTGGGCAAAGTGATCGCGCAGCGATAGCAGCCCGGGCGCGCTTACACCGGCCATCTCTCCGGCCAGCTGCTGCACATCGTCTAGGGCCCCTTCGCTAGGCTGCGGCAGCTCGGCCACCAGAACCCGCAGCGACTGGCGCGTGTCGATGGCCCGATAGATCACCCCATCGGGGCGCTCTTCCACGACATAGGTAATCCGGTACTGCTCTTTAAGAACCGTCTCGGGTGCGAGCATGTTGACCTCAAGCAGGAAGCTTTTCTGACGGGCTGTAGCGTGATGCGTGATCCGTGATCAGGTCAGAATCACGGACCACGCATCATAAGCATAGCACGGCCGAGCCCAAGTGGCCCACTAGGTAACGATAGCGACCTCGTGGGCAGACACAATCGCCCCGCGGGCCAGGCCATTCAGAGGCGTTGGCAGCCAGGGTACACACTCGACCCAGTCGCCATCGGCATACTGCCAGGCAGAGACCTTGCCGCCCGGCACAACACGCTTCTCGAGGATGACCACCTCGTGGCCACGGTCGATCAGAGTGCGTGCCGCGACCATCCCGGCCGGGCCGGCGCCAGCTATAATGACACGCATCGTGAACGCTCTTTCGCCCGCTTATTCTTTATGATACGAAAACGTATTCTATTACCGTTATAGCACGGTTAGATCTGCCGCGCAAGGCGAGGGGCAGCGCCTTGCGACAAGGCGCCGTGACATAGCGAAAGCCCCACTATGCTCGTACGAACCGTGATTGGGCTGGCCCTCATCGGCCTGCTCGCCGCCCAGTTCCTCAGCCTCCGCCGCGCCGCGCCGCTCGACCTACCGCCACAGCAGGTGGTCACGACCAGCAACCCGCTGATTGGCGTCCACACCAGGCTCACCGGCGTGAGCGATGAGGCCTACGTGCGCCGCTCGCTCGAGCAGGTGCGCGAGATGGGGGCCAGCTGGATCGTTGAGCTCTTCCCGTGGGCCTACGTACAGCCACGCTCGCGCTACGGCTATGACTGGTCGGGCGCCGACATGGTCATCCAGCACGCCCGCCGACAGGGCCTGCAGGTCGTCGCCCGCCTCGACCTGGTGCCCGCCTGGGCCCGGCCGGCCCGAACCACCGACCGCTACCTGGACCCCGAGCACTACGCCGACTACGCCGCATTCGTTGTCGCCTTTGCAAAGCGCTACACTCCCCTCGGCGTGCGCCACCTGGTTATCTGGAACGAGCCCAACCTGCGCTTCGAGTGGGGCGAACGCCCGCCCGACCCCGGCGCCTACGCCGCGCTGCTCAAGGTCGTCTACCCAGCCGTCAAGGCCGCAGCCCCCGACGCCATCGTCATCGCCGGCGCCCTCTCGCCCGGCACCTCGCTCGACGATGGGCAGACCCGCATGGACGATCTGCAGTACCTCGCCTCGCTCTACGATGCCCAGGCCGGCCCTTTCTTCGACATGTGGGCTGTCCACGCCTACGGTGGACAAGAGCCGCCCTGGGCTGACCCCGACCCGATGCGGGCCAACTTCCGCCGCCTCGAGCTGGTGCGCCAGCTGATGGACCGCTTCGGCGACGGCGAGAAGCGCATAATCATCACCGAGGGCGGCTACAACGACCACCCGCGCTGGAGCGCGGCCGTGCGCCCGGCCGACCGTATCCGCTGGACGATCGCCACCTACGAGCAGGCGCGGGCCTACCCCTGGCTCGTGGCCGTGGCCCTCTGGCAGTTCTCGACACCCTTCTCGACCCGCTCGTACCCCGATGCCTGGAACTTCGTCGCCCCCGATGGCACCCCCCGGGCGATCTATCTGGCCGTGCGCGACTACGCCAGCCGGAAGTAGGCATCGGGCGATGGTATAATCTGCGCCAGAGATTGTGTCAGCTGGAAGGAGGCGAGGGATGCGCCGACCCAGTGCGCTCTACCTGCTGGTCATCCTGACACTGCTGGCCAGCTGCGGAGCAGGCGGCGACCCTGACGAGGGCCTATCGATCGGGCGGCGCCTCCCCGACGCCGACCTGCGCGCCCTCGACGGCGCAACCCTGCGCGTCCACGACCTGCGCGGGCAGCCGGCGGTGCTCAACTTCTGGGCCACATGGTGCGGGCCCTGCCGCGAGGAGATCCCCAACCTCGAGCAGGCCAGCGCCGCGTATCAGGGCCAGGGCGTGCGCTTTCTCGCCATCACCGACGAGCTGCGCCCCGAGGTGCGCAGCTTCATGAGCGATATCGATATGTCGCTCCCCGTCTACTTCGATAACGGCGGACGCGCCGGCAAGCGCTACCAGGTCCAGAGCATCCCGACCACATTTTTCCTCGACAGCGAGGGCTACATCATCGCCCGCCACAGCGGCGCGCTCTCGGCGGCCCAGCTCACCCGCTACCTCGAGCGCCTGCTGCAAGACACGCCCGAGGTCGAGCCTCCCGCGCAGCCAGATGCGCCCGGCCCGCTGCCGACCGCGCCGATGCAACCCGCGCCCGGCGACGACGATGTCGGCTGGCGCAGACCTGCGGCGGGATAGCGCCGCAGATGTATACTAGTCGCTCGACACCAGGCAATGAGTGAACACCCAGTAGGAGCAGAGTATCCATGAAGACCTACCGGCTGGCCCGCCGGCTGGCGCAGCTTGAGCCGTCCGCCACCTCGGCTATGAACGCCCGCGTGCAGCAGCTGCGCGCCGAGGGTATCAAGGTGATCTCGTTCAGCGTCGGCGAGCCCGATTTCGACACCCCCACGCCGATCAAGGCCGCGGCGATCGACGCGCTGAACAAGAACCTCACCCACTACACCCCCGCCGGCGGCATCGCCGAACTGCGCAAGGCCATCGCCGCCCGCGTCAGCGCTGACCAGGGCCTCGCCTACACCGCCAACCAGATCACCGTCACCACCGGCGCCAAAGAGGGCCTCTACCTGGCCTTCCAGGCTCTCTGCGACGACGGCGACGAGGCGATCATCCCCGCCCCCTACTGGGTTAGCTACATCGAGCAGGCCAAGCTCGCCGGCGCCACCCCGGTCACCCCGATGACCAGCGAGGCCACCGGCTTCCGCATCACCCCCGAGCAGCTGCGCGCGGCCCTCACCCCACGCACGAAGATCATCGTGCTCAACTCGCCCTCGAACCCCACCGGCGCCGTCTACAGCGCCGCCGAGCTGCGCGCCCTCGCCGATGTGCTGCTCGAGAGCGAGGCGATCATCATCACCGACGAGATCTACGACGCGATCAGCTATGTCGAGTACGCCCGCTGGCTACACGTCGCGCCCGAGCTCGCCGAACGCACCCTGATCGTCAACGGCGCCTCTAAGGCCTACGCTATGACGGGCTGGCGCGTCGGCTACGTCGCCGGCCCCCAGCCGATCGTCACCGCGATCAAAGACATCCAGAGCCACACCAGCACCCACACCGCCTCGATCGCCCAGTACGCCGCCCTCGTCGCCTACACCCCCAGCGACGAGCTCGACCAGACCGTGCGCGATATGGCCGCCGCCTTCCACAGGCGCCGCGACCTGATCCTTGAGCTCCTGGCCGAGATCCCCGGCGTCACCTGCGCGGTGCCCGATGGCGCCTTCTACGTCTTCCCCAACGTCGCCGACCTGCTCGGCAGGCCGCTAAAGAATGGCGCCGTCTGCGCGACAAGCGACGAGCTGAACAACTACCTGCTCGACCAGGCCCATATCGCCTGCGTCGGCGGCGAGTCGTTCGGCGCCCCCGGCTATATCCGCCTCTCCTACGCCACCAGCGAGGCCGATATCATCGAGGGCATGCGGCGCTTCCGCGACAGCCTGGGCTAAGTGCCCCTCGCGGAGAGGGCCCGGCCCTCTCCGCACCCCCCTGAACTATGAGCGACCTCGCCCCCATTGTCCCGCGCCTCGCCGGGCGGAAGGCCCTCATCGTCGGCGACGTCACCCTCGACGAGTACCTCTACGGGCGGGCCACCCGCCTCTCGCGCGAGGCGCCCATCCCCGTGCTCGAGCTGCTGCGGCGCGAGATCATCCTCGGCGGCGCCGCCAACCCGGCCCGCAACATCGTGGCCTTAGGCAGCGCCGCCACCCAGGTGGGCGTCGTCGGCGCCGACGCCGAGGGCGAGCAGCTCAGGGGCCTGCTGCGCGAGGCCGCCATCGACGACCAGGGCCTGGTGGTCAGCCCCCGGCGCCCCACCACCCGCAAGACCCGCGTCATCGCCGACGAGTCGCCCCGGCTGCCCCAGCAGGTCGCCCGGCTCGACCGGCTCGACCGCGCCGCCCTGACCTACGACGAGGAGGCCCGCATCATCGCGGCCCTGACCGCCCTCATCCCCCTGCACGAGGCCGTGATCTGCTCTGACTATCAGCTCGGGCTGCTCACCCCCGCGGTGGTGGCCACGGTGCGCGAGCAGTGCCGGGCCCATGGGGCCCTCTTCTGCGTGGACGCCCAGGGCAACTCGCGCTACTACACGGGCGCCGACCTCTTCCGCTGCAACGACCGCGAGGCCGAGGCAGCCCTTGGCGCGCCCCTGCGCGACGAGGCCGACTTCGCGGCGGGGCTCGGGCGGCTGCGGGGCGAGCTTGGCGCGCGGCTGGTGATCGTCACGCGGGGGCCCGCCGGGCTCTCGCTCGAGGGCGAGAGCGCCCCCTACCTTCACATCCCGGCGGCGCGGGTGAGCGAGGTCTACGACACAACTGGCGCGGGCGACACCTTCGTGGCAGTCACCGCCCTGGCCCTGGCAAGCGGGGCCGGCCCAATCGCAGCGGCGCGCCTGGCCAACGCCGCGGCGGCGCTTGTGGTGCGCCGCTACGGCAATGCCGTTGTAACGCCCGAGGAGCTGATAGGGGCGGTAAAGGCGTAGGGGCGCCTGCGGAGGCGCCCCTACGGGTGAGGAATCTGTGTGATCACGTGTTAGCCCAGGCGCTTGAAGCCCGCGAGGGCCTCTTCCTCGTCCTGGTAGATCTCGGCGTACTGGGCGAGGCCGACCATCCGGAATATTTTCTGGAAGTGTTGTGAGAGGCCGCTAACGGCCAGTTTCTGATTGTTCCGGTTCACCTCGGTGACAATCCCGATCAAGATGGCGATCCCCGCGCTGTTGATGTAGTCATTCTGGCGAAAATTGAGCAGCACAAACCGGGCGCCCTTGTTCGTCACCTCGCGGTAGGCCGTATTGATCTTCTCTTCGGCGAAGGTTGTCACATCACCGACGAGATCGATGATCGCCACCCCGTCCCGCTCACGGGTGCTCACCGTCAACTCGTCTTCCAGCATCATGGCTCCTCCAGATATATCGGCAGCCGTCTGCGCGACGACAGCGAGGTCAGAATATATGGCTAGAGTCCGGTGGCTCGGCGTATCGTGTTTTCTCGATAATATGACGCCCCGAGTAGTTTCAGCGCTCTAGCGGCCAAAACTAGCTGCATGCCGGCGACTAAAGGCGAAGCGAAAGCAGTTGCCGACACCTTTTCCGGGCACGAAGCCTGCCTCGTCGCAAAGCTGGCTGATTAGCGTCAGGCCCATACCGCGCAGCGAGCCGAGGCCCGCGATCTTCTCGACGATGTTCAGGGGCTCGCCGTTTGCCAAGAAGGGGCTAACGCCCTGATCGATCACCTCGACGATCAGGCGATCCTCCTCGAAGCGGCAGTAGATCTGCACCCGCAGATCTGGCTTCAGCGAGTTACCATGCTCGATGGCATTGATGCAGGCCTCACTGAGCGCCGTCTTCAGATCTTCGATCCGTTCTGCCGGGATACCAAGGCGCCGCGCGAAGGCTGCGACCGCGTCACGGGCGATCACCTCAAAGCCAAGCTCACTCGGGAGGGAGAGTTCCATGCTTGTCTGGATGTAGGTTGGCGTGTTCACTGCTCAAGATGGATGACCATACGGACCTGATTGCCACCGCTGGGTGCGGTCGTAAACTCGACCTCATCCATCAGCTCGCGGATCAACCAGATCCCCCAGCCGCCCTTATCTTCCCGCTCGAACGCGTCCTCGATCTTGGGGCTGCCTGTCGTGCAGTCCTGGTCGAGCTGCTTGCGCCCCTGATCGGCGACGCTCACGATGAGCTCGTCCTCGCGGGCTGTCAGCAGGACCACCACCTTCATCGCGGCATCCTGCTGATTGCCGTGCTCGATAGCGTTCGTGACCGCCTCGCTGATCGCGGTCTTGAGCGACTCTACCCGGTCGGAAGTGAAACCCATGCGGCGGGCCAGCGACGAGGCAGTGTCCATGGCCACCCGCTCATAGCCGAGCTTGCTAGGCAGGCGCAGCTCGATCACCTTCTCCAATGGCTCACGCTGGGAAGTCTCGTCGCTCATTCCATTGGTACCTGAGCTGCACGGTGATCGCGTCGCACTCACCCACCACCCTCTGCTCATGCCGCGCCGTCAGCCGCCCGCGCCCGGTGAGCGAAACACAAGATCATATGTCTCCGCTCACGTAATCCATAACCAATCATAGCATAGGGCGCGATGGGCACGCAATAGGACGGAAGTTCGATACGAACTATGACCGTGCCCTTTGTAAGGGCACGGCCAGCTACGTCTCTACAGCTACAGTGGGATATTGCCGTGCTTGCGGGCGGGCATGCTCTGGCGCTTGGTGCGGGCGATCTTCAGCGCCTTGATCAGGGCCGGGCGGGTCTCCTTCGGCTCGATCACCGCGTCGATATAGCCGCGCTCGGCGGCGACATAGGGGTTGGCAAAGCGGCTCTGGTAGTCCTCGACCAGCTCGCCCAGGCGCTGCTGCGGGTCGCTCGCCTCACCCAGCTCTTTGCGGAAGATGATCCGCACCGCGGCGTCCACGCCCATCACGGCGATCTCCGAGGTCGGCCAGGCGAAGTTGAAGTCGGCGCGGATATGCTTCGAGGCCATCACGTCGTAGGCGCCACCGTAGGCCTTGCGCGTGATCACGGTCAGCTTCGGCACGGTAGCCTCGCAGTAGGCGAAGAGCAGCTTGGCACCGTGGCGGATGATGCCGCCGTACTCCTGCTGGGTGCCCGGCATGAAGCCCGGCACGTCGACAAAGGTCACCAGGGGAATGTTGAAGGCGTCGCAGAAGCGCACGAAGCGCGCGCCCTTGACCGAGCTGTCGATGTCGAGGGTGCCGGCCAGCTGCATGGGCTGATTGGCGACAATCCCGACCACATTGCCGTCAAGCCGGGCGAAGCCAATCACAAGGTTGCGCGCCCAGTAGGCCTGCACCTCGAAGAAGAAGCCGTCGTCGACCACGCCCTCGATCACCTTGATCATGTCATAGGCTTTGCGCGGGCTGTCTGGGATAAGGGTCTGCAGCGCCTCGTCCATGCGCTCGGGGTCGTCGACCGGCTCGGCGTAGGGCGGGTCGTCCATGTTATTCAAGGGCAGGAACGAGATCAGGGTGCGCATCTGCTCGAAGCACTCGGGCTCGCTGTCGGCCGCGAAGTGGGCCACGCCGCTGCGCGTATTATGGGTCATCGCGCCGCCGAGCTCCTCGAAGCCGACCTCCTCGCCGGTCACCGTTTTGATCACATCGGGGCCAGTGATAAACATCTGGCTCGAGCCTTTGACCATCATGATGAAGTCGGTCATCACGGGCGAGTAGACGGCGCCGCCCGCGCAGGGCCCGGCGATGACCGAAAGCTGGGGGATGACCCCGCTGCTCAGCACGTTGCGGTAGAAGATCTCGGCGTAGCCGCCCAGGCTGACTACGCCCTCCTGGATGCGGGCGCCGCCCGAGTCGTTGATGCCGATACAGGGCACGCCCATACGCACGGCCAGATCCATCACCTTACAGATCTTCTCGGCAAAGACCTCGCCCAGGCTGCCGCCGAAGATCGTGAAGTCCTGCGAGAAGACGCACACGGGGCGTCCATCGATGGTGCCATGGCCGGTGATCACGCCGTCGCCCAGGGGCTTGCGGCGCTCCATACCGAAGGCCGAGGTGCGGTGGACGGCAAAGGCGTCGAGCTCGACGAACGAGCCCGGGTCGAGCAACTGGTCGATCCGCTCGCGAGCAGTGAGCTTGCCGCGCTCGTGCTGCTTCTGGACGGCCTGCTTATCGCCGGTCTGGGCCTTCTCGCGGCGCCGGCGTAGTTCTTCGATCTTCTCAGCTGTGGTCTGCGACATACCGGGTCTCCTTGAGAGGGTTGTTCAGGGGTGACGTCCCTAAAACCCACCAGACTGATGACGTGATAGCGTGTTGAGCTATGGGCGGCCCTGGCGTATGACTTCCAGGGTAAAGCGGGGGACGGCATCGATGATGCGGCGCCAGCGGCGGGGCTGACGGGCCAGACGGTAGAGCCACTCGAGGCCGATGCGGCGCATCCAGGCCGGGGCCAGCGGCACCCGCCCCGAGAGATAGTCGAAGACCCCGCCCACGCCGATGGCCAGTGGCACGCGCAGGTGGGGCTGGTTATGGGCGATCCACAGATCCTGCCGCGGGTGCCCGTAGGCCACAAGCAGGATGTCGGGGCGCGCCGCGCCGATCAGCTGGCGCAGGAACGGCTCGTGGCGCAGGTCGGGCGAGCCGGCGAAGCAGCCGGCGATAGTGAGGTCGGGGTGACGGGCCCGCAGAGCGGCTGCGGCCTCCTCGGCGACACCGGGCGCCGCGCCAAGAAGAAAGAGCCTGTAGCCGCGAGCGGCGGCCAGGGCCGCCAGCCGCCGAGTCAGATCGACGCCGGTGACACGGCCGCGCAGAGGCGAGCCGAGGTAGCGCGCGGCCAGCAGCAGGCCGTAGCCGTCGGGCGTACACAGGTTGGCCGCGGCGAGGGCCGCGGCAAAGGCCGGGCTGCGCCGGGCCTCCATCACAAACTCGGGATTAACCGTGCAGATCTGGTGGGGGCGCCCGGCGCGGATCATAGCCTCGGCAAAAACAACGGCCTCATCCTCGGTCACGTCGTCGACGTCGACCCCGAGGATAGACACGCGCCGAGGGACTGGACACTCCGGACCAAAGGGTAAACGCTCCACAGCCGCCATGATGCGCCGCCCAGTTACAGCAAGAACGATGCGGGGGGCCGCTGCAGATTATAGCTCAGAACAGGCCCGGCACTGCGACATGCTATAATGCGGCGATTGGCGTGCCGAGGACACGAGCGGTGCGGCCTTCGTCACTTGGTCCTTACCTATTAGTTCGTCACTTGAGGAGAGGTTATGTTCCGCTCGCACACCTGTGGCGAGCTTCGCCCTGAGCATGTCGGCCAGACGATCACCCTCTCGGGTTGGGTCCACCGCCGCCGCGACCATGGTGAGCTGATCTTTATCGACCTGAGGGACCGCTACGGGATCACCCAGGTGGTCTTTGATAGCGCCACAGCTCAGGCTCACGAAGTGGCCGAGGGCGCCCGCTCGGAGTTCGTGCTCCAGGTGACGGGCCGCGTGCGCCCCCGCCCCCCCGAGGCCGTCAACCCGAACCTCGCCACCGGCGCCATTGAGGTGGTCGCCCTCGAGGCCCAGGTCCTCAACCCCGCCCGCACCACGCCAATCTATATCGCCCAGGAGGGCGGCGAGGACGAGGCCGTCCGTCTCAAGTACCGCTACCTCGACCTGCGGCGCGAGCGGATGCAGCGCAACCTGATCCTGCGCCACCGCGTGATCAAGTTCATGCGCGACTTCCTCGACGACGAGGGCTTCCTCGAGATTGAGACGCCCATCCTGATCAAGTCGACGCCCGAGGGCGCCCGCGACTACCTGGTGCCCTCACGCGTCCACCCCGGCAAGTTCTACGCCCTGCCCCAGAGCCCGCAGCAGCTCAAGCAGCTGCTGATGGTGGCCGGCTACGACCGCTACTTCCAGATCGCCCGCTGCTTCCGCGACGAGGACCTGCGGGCCGACCGACAGCCCGAGTTCACCCAGCTCGATATGGAGCTCAGCTTCGTCGACCAGGAGGATGTGCTCCAGCTGATCGAGCGCCTCTTCACCGAGCTGTGTCGCAGCGTCGTGCCTCACAAGCACGTGCCGACGCCCTTCCGCCGCCTCACCTACGCCGAGGCGATGGAGCGCTACGGCAGCGATAAGCCCGACCTGCGCTACGACCTCGAGCTAGTCAGCCTGGGCGACCTGCTAGCCGGCACGCCCTTCCAGGTCTTCAAGGGCGCCCTCGAGAGCGGCGGCCAGATCAAGGGCCTGCGCGCGCCCGGCTGCGGCGGCTACTCGCGCAAGCAGATCGACGAGCTGACCGACCTGGCGCGGGGCGGCGGCGCCCGCGGCCTCGCCTGGGCGGCCCTCCCCGCCGATGGCGGCGAGATCCGCTCGTCCTTCGCCAAAAACCTGGGCGCGGGCGAGCTTCAGGCTATCGTCGAGCGTATGGGCGGGCAGCCCGGCGACCTGCTGCTGCTCGTCGCCGATAAGCCCTCGGTCGTGGCCACCACCCTCGATAAGCTGCGCCGCGAGTTTGGCGCCCGGCTCGGGCTGGCCGACCCTGCCACGCTCCACTTCTCGTGGATCGTCGACTTCCCCCTGGTTGACTGGAACGCCGACGAGGGCCGCTGGGACGCAGTGCACCACCCCTTCACGGCCCCGCAGGACGCCGACATGGCCCTGATGGACAGCGACCCCGGCAAGGTGCGCGCCAAGGCCTACGACCTGGTGCTCAACGGCTACGAGGTGGGCGGCGGCAGCATCCGTATCCACCGCCGTGATGTCCAGCAGAAGCTCTTCGACCTGCTCGGCATCAGCCCAGAGACGGCCATGGCCCAGTTTGGCCATATGCTCGAGGCCTTCGAGTACGGCGCGCCGCCCCACGGCGGCATCGCCCCCGGCATCGACCGCATCGTCATGATCCTGGCCGACGAGAGCACCATCCGCGAGGTTATGGCCTTCCCCAAGACCCAGCAGGCCATCGACCTGATGACCGCCGCGCCCTCGTCAGTTGACGAGCGGCAGCTCAAAGATCTGCATATCGCTCTGCGCTGAGCCGCGGGAGTCTCGACTTTCTCTCTGCCCTCTCCCCGCCCGTGGGGAGAGGGCGATTCGGTCTCTACTACGCTTAATCGTTTGTAAAGATCGTAATAGGGATACGTTATACTACATAGACTTATAGTAAACCGTGACGGCGCATCGTCGCGGAGGCGGCCTCTCCTCATGGAGCTGAACCGATGACGAAGCGGATCCTGGTCGTCGATGACGACCCGAACATCAGGCGGATCGTCAGTATGGCCCTCACCGACGACTCTCCCTACATCGTCAACGCCGTGTCGTCGGCCGAGGCCGCACTGCTCCACATCTCCCGACAGCCCGTAGACCTGCTTTTCACCGACATTCGCATGCCCGGCATGAGCGGCCTCGACCTGGTGCAGCGCGTCCGCGAGCTCGACCCGAAGACGGCAGTGATCGTCTTCACCGTCAGCCCGCAAGACCTGACACCCGAGCGGGCGGCTCAGCTCAAGATCGACTGCCTGCTCGAGAAGCCCGTCTCGCACGAGCGCATGCGCCTTGCCGTCGACCTGCTACTTGACCCGATCAAACTGCTGCCGCGCCCCTCGCAGCTGGCAGAGCCCGCCAGCCCGGCCCCGACCGAGCCCCCCCCCTCAGCGTCAACCACAACCGCCATGCCTTCAGGGCCGCTGGGGCAGCGGCTCACGGCCCTGCGCGCCAAGAAGCAGACGGGCATCCTGCCCACCACGGTGCAACAGGGCGCCCCCGTCGCCGTCCATCTGACGCCCCGCAGCCCAGGCCTGGGTGGCCGCAGCTACTCCGAGCAGCAGATCGAGGCGATGCGCCAGGCGCTCAAAGATCTAGCCCTCGAGCCCGATGTGCACTGCGCCGTGCTGGCCGACATCAGCGGCATCGTTCTGACCCACTGGAGCCGCCGGCGCGATATTAATGTGACCGTCGTGGCGGCGCTGGCGGCCGGCAACAGCCTGGCCCTGGCCGAGATCGGGCGCAACCTGGGGCAGCGCCAGCCCGGCCATCTGGTCATCCACGAGGGCCAAGACCAGAGCATTATTATGGCCACGATGGATGACCTGCTGCTGCTGATCGCCATCGGCCCCAACGCCTCGCTCGGCTGGGCCCGCATCGCAACCCTGCGCGCCTGCGAGGAGGTCCTGCGCATCGCTCGCGGCCAGGGCTAGCGACCTCCACACCTGTTGCACAGAGGCGCGGGGTGTGTTTGACACGGCCCTGCGCCTCTGCTATAATCGATGAGGTTAAGGGCGGGAACCCCGCTCTCTTTTCTTGCTGTCGAGAAGCATATTTTTTGGCCGCAGCACCGGCGCACCCGCACAACGTGGCCCGCCGCACAGAAGATCGCTGCCCAAGGAGAAGCAGACGTGTACGCGATTATCCGTGACCGCGGGATGCAGTACCGCGTAGAGCAAGGCCAGGTCCTGACGATCGACCTGATCGAAGAGGCCGAGGCCGGCAGCCAGATCGAGCTGGGCGAAGTGCTACTCATCGGCGACGGCGAGACGGTCAAGGTCGGCTCCCCCCTGGTCAGTGGCGCCACGGTGCGAGCCGAGGTCCTCGGCGAGCGCAAGGGCGACAAGATCATCGTCTTCCGCTACCGCAACAAGAAGCGCTACCGCCGCCGCACGGGCCACCGCCAGCGCTATACGCAGATCAAGATCAGTGAGATCATCGCTTAGGAGTATCGACAATGGCTCATAAAAAAGGCATGGGCAGCTCGCGCAACGGCCGCGACAGCAAGCCCAAGATGCGCGGCGTGAAGGCCTACGGCGGTGAGCACGTCATCCCCGGCAACATTATCGTGCGCCAGTGCGGCACGAAGATCAAGCCCGGCAAGAACGTCGGCCTCGGTCGCGACTATACGATCTACGCCATGATCGAGGGCAAGGTCAAGTTCCAGCCCTACTCGCGCGACCAGAAGATGGTCAGCGTGATCCCCCTCGAGCAGCCCGCCGAGAGCGGCGCGACGGCCGACTAAGGCCAACCAGGCAGACACTACCCGGGTGGCCCAAAGGGGCTCGCGCCTCTGGCCGCCCGTACCGAGGAGCACTAAGGTGAAGCAGGGCATCCACCCCAAGTACAACAGCGACGGGATTGTCTGCACGACGTGCGGCACCCGCTGGATGATCGGCACGACTCGTCCCGGCCTGCGCGTCGAGATCTGCGCCAACTGCCACCCCTTCTACACGGGCGAGCAGCGCATCGTCGACACCGCTGGCCAGGTCGACCGCTTCATGAAGCGCCTGAGCGCCTCACAGGACCGCCAGGCCGCCATCGAGAAGCAGCGCGGCACGAAGAGCCAGCCCCAGCCGAAGAAGAGCCTGCTCAAGGAGCTGTACGGCGACGACGCCTAGGCGCCCGCCAGACAGATCACCCAAGGGGAGAGCGCTGCTCTCCCCTTTCTGATTCTTCAGGGCGCCGCATCGCCGTACATCGCGGCAAGGCGCGCCCCGTGGGCCGCGACCTCGGCCCGCAGCTCAGCAGGCGCCAGCACCTCCACATCGGCGCCCCAGCCCAACACCCATGGCAGCACCTCACGGATACCGCCAATGGTCATGTGCAAGTCACAGCCGCTGTCGGCCCGCTCGACGAGGCGCTGGCTGTGGTGCCAAAGGCTCTCGCGGGCCCGCGCCGCCGCCACGGCGTTAAAGCGCAGATGCACCTCGACCTCGCGCTCGTCCATCACGCCCCATGCCCGCGCCAGGAAGTCGTAGGGGTCGAAGTCTGCTGGCACCTCATAGGCCTCGTCGAGCAGCTCGGCCCGCTCAATCCGCTCGATCTTGAAAGTGCGGATGGCGCCCCGCAGCCGGTCGAAGCCGATCACGTAGGCCGCCGGCGTGCTGCGCGAGACCTCAATGAAGTAGGGGGCCACCTCGCGCTCAGTCAGCTCGCGGCTGGGCGTCCTGTAGCGCAGGCGCACCATACGCCTGTCGGCCCAGGCCTGCGTCAGCACCTCGAGGGTTCTGATGTAGTCCGAGCGCACGGGCCGCTGGCGCACTAGGTCGGCCACACGGGCGATGTGGGCCGAGACGGTGCCGGCGGGCAGGCCGGCGGCTAGCTTGTCGAGGGCCGAGACGATATGGGGGTTGTGCTCGTCGCTGTGGTGGGCAAGCAGGCGGGCCGCAAAGTAGAGAGCCACAGCCTCGTTGAGGTTCAGGCGCACCGTCGAGAGATAGGCGCCACGGTCGATGCCGAAGCGGCCCTGGCTCTCCCAGAGCGGCACGCCCATCTCCTCGAGCGAGAAGAGGTCACGGTAGATCGTGCGGCGTGCGACCCCACAATCCTTCGCCAGATCGCTGGCGCGCAGGCCGCCGGGAGTATTGTAGAGCCGGTGCTCGATCCGTCGCAGGCGGACGGCCTTGCTTCTGATGCGGTCGTCGTCAGACACGGCCGCACCCCGGCTAGCTAGATGACGAATGAGAGGCCGAGCATACCGACGAAGAGCAGGACGCTGATAAGCGCGATCATCGTCAGGTCGCGCCGCACATCCGCGTAGTCGCGCGTGTAGTCAGGCGGCTCGAGATGGCGCTGCGCCTGAGCGTTGGGGCGGCGCTGCTGGGGGCCGCGGACGGGCTGGCGACGACGCTGGCTGCGCGTAGTAGTGGGCATCGGGGCGGTCCTCGATGGTAGGCCGCCGAGGGCGGCGCGGTCGCTAGTTATGCAGCATATTATACCACCCCGGCGACAGCTCTAGCGCTACCCCAGGCGCAGCACCACCCCATTCTGCGAGGGGTCGCGCACCAGCAGGCCTTCGGCGGTCTCCTCGATGGCCAGGCCGGCAGATCGTACCCGGCCCACGATATCCGCGAGGGCGCCCGCGTCGGGCAGGCGCACCGTGTAGTGGCGCAGGCCCACGGCGTCGAGCGGCGGCGGCGGCGCGCCCACGCCGGCCCAGATGTTTAGCCCCAGGTGGTGGTGGTAGCCCCCGGCCGAGAGGAATAGGGCGCTATTGGCAAAGCGCTGCATCACCTCGAAGCCCAGCACGCCGACGTAGAACGCCTCGGCGGCGCGCAGGTCGGCCACCTGCAGGTGGATATGGCCAATGGTCGTGCCCTCGGGCAGCCCGGCCCACGGCCCGGGCGCCCCGCCCAGCTCGCCCAGAACACCCTCGATGTCCAAGGGGTCCACAGTCATCCGCACCTCGCGCCCGGCTGTCGGCCAGGCGCCGCGAGGCCGGTCGGCGTAAATCTCGAGGCCGTTGCCGTCCGGGTCGTCAAGGTAGAGGGCCTCGCTGACCAGATGGTCCGAGGCGCCGCCGACGGGGTAGCGGGTCTCGGCGAGGCGGGTGATCACCCGGGCCAGGTCGGCGCGCGTCGGCACCAGGATGGCGATGTGGTAGAGGCCCGTGCTACGCTGGGGCTTGGGCCGCGCGCCGGGGCGCTCGTCGAGGGTCAGCAGGGGGGGGCCGCCGCCCGCTGCAAGGGTGTAGCCGCCATCAGGATGCCTGGCGCCCCGCATCCCCAGCACCCCCTCGTAGAAGCCCAGGGCGCGCCCCAGGTTCGCCACCACCAGCCGCGCCGGGCCCACTATCGTCTGCGCGTCGATCACAAATTCAGCCATGGCCTTGCTCACTTTCGTTGCTCAACTCTACAATCAGGGTAGCACAGGGGCGTTGACGCCGGCGTGTACAGGGGCGTGAACACAAGCCCGTTTGCGCCTCGGGCCGTCTGCGGCTACTATATCCGCACTATGACCCGTATCGGCATCTTTGGGGGCGGCCAGCTCGCCCAAATGCTCACCCAGTCCGCTATCGCGCTTGGCGTCGAGACAGCTATCTTCGAGCGGTCGCCCGACAGCCCCGCCGGGCGGCTTACCCAGCGCGAGGTGGTCGGCAGCTGGGAAGACCCCGAGGCCCTCGCCCGCTTCGCCGCGCACTGCGATCTGGTCACGCTCGAGAATGAGTTCATCGACGCTACCATCCTGGCCCGCCTTGAGGATGGGGGCATGCCCGTCTACCCCACCTCGGCCACGGTCAGACTCGTGCAGGACAAGCTCAGCCAGAAAGAGGCCATCGCCGCCGCCGGCCTGGCCGTGCCCACCTTCCGCGGCGTCGCATCGCCCGCCGAGGTGCTTATGGCCGGCGCCGAGATGGGCTGGCCCATGGTGCTGAAGGCCCGCCGTAACGGCTATGATGGCTATGGCAATGCTACCCTGCGCGCCCCCGGCGACGTGGCCGCGGCATGGCAGCGCCTCGCTGGCGGTGGCAGCCCGCTGCTCGTCGAGGCCTGGGTGCCCTTTGCCCGCGAGCTTGCCGTGATGGTGGTGCGCGGGCGCGATGGGGCGAGCCGCGCCTACCCGGTGGTCGAGACCGTGCAGGAGCACCATATCTGCCATGTCGTCCGCGCGCCCGCGCCGATGCCCGCCGCCGAGTCTGCCGCTGCAACGGCGCTCGCGGTCAGGGCCGTCGAGGCCGTGGGCGGGGTCGGCATCTTTGGCGTCGAGCTATTCGAGCTGCCCGATGGGCGCGTACTTTTCAACGAGCTGGCGCCCAGGCCCCACAACTCGGGGCACTACACGATCGAGGGCTGTGCCACCTCGCAGTTCGAGAGCCATCTGCGAGCTGTCATCGGCTGGCCGCTAGGCCCTGTGACGCTGCGGGCGCCCGCCGCCGTGATGATCAATCTGCTCGGGCGGCGCGCCGGCCCTGTGCCCCCCGACGCCCTGCGCGAGGCCCTGGCCATCCATGGGGCCCACATCCACCTCTACGGCAAGCGCGATTCGCGGGTGGGCCGTAAGATGGGGCACGTCACCGCCCTTGGCGCGACCCTCGCCGAGGCCGAGGCCATCGCGCGCAGGGCCGCGGATCTGGTCCAGATATAATGATGAGGTCCACACCAGCGCAGCGCCCGCACATGCGTCGCCGCTCTTCCGGCGCGCTGCCCCTTGTGGCAAGCCAGAGGCTATGCTATGTCACCACTGATCGGCATTATCATGGGGAGCGACAGCGACCTGCCCACGTTGCAGGGCGCGATCGATGTGTGCGGCGAGTTCAGCGTGCCCTACGAGGCCCGGGTGGTCTCGGCCCACCGCACCCCCCTGGACATGATCGAGTATGGGCGCACGGCCCACCAACGGGGGCTGCGAGTGATCATCGCCGGCGCGGGCGGGGCGGCCCATCTGCCCGGGATGATCGCCGCCTGCTCGCCGCTGCCGGTGATCGGCGTGCCCGTGCAGAGCAAGGCGCTCAGCGGGCTCGACTCGCTCCTCTCGATCGTACAGATGCCTGCCGGCGTACCCGTGGCCACGGTGGCCATCGGTGGCGGGCGCAATGCCGGCCTGCTCGCCGTACAGATCCTCGCCGCGAGTGACCCCGACCTACTCGCACGGATGGTCGCCTACAAGACGCTGCTTGCCGAGCAGTCACGGGCCAAGAATGCCACGCTCAGCGCTGGCTCAGCCCTGGCTAAGGGCGAGGCCAATTAAACTGGTCGGCCGCCTTTGCTAGACTTCCGGCGAGGCATTGACACTGAAGGGAGCACTCATGCGCCATCTCCTTATCGCCGGCGGCGCCGGCTTCATCGGCTCGAACTTCGTCCACTATATGCTCGAGAAGTACGACGACTACACGATCATCGTCTTCGACAAGCTGACCTACGCCGGCCGTCTCGAGAACCTGGAGCGCTGCCGCAGCAACCCCCGCTTTCGCTTTATCCAGGGTGACATCTGCGATATGGCTGCGGTACGTGAGGCGGTCCAGCGACACGACATCGACTCGATCATCAACTTTGCCGCCGAGACCCATGTAGACCGCTCGATCATGGAGCCAGACGCCGTGGTGACAACCAACATCAACGGCACATGGGTCCTGCTCGAGGTGGCCCGCGAGCTCAAGCTCGAGCGCTTCCACCAGATCAGCACCGATGAGGTTTATGGGGCCATCCCTGCCCCGAGCCGCTCGAAAGAGGGCGACCCTCTCGAGCCCCGCAGCCCTTACTCGGCCAGCAAAGCCGGGGCCGAGCACCTGGTCTACGCCTACTTCATCACCTACGGGCTCCCCGTCACCACCACCCGCGGCTCGAACAACATTGGCCCCTTCCACTACCCTGAGAAGGCGGTGCCCCTATTCACCACCAATGCCATCGAGAACATTCCGCTGCCGATCTACGGCGACGGTCTACAGATGCGCGACTATCAGTACGTGCTCGACCACTGCGAGGGCATCGACCTGGTGCTGCACAAGGGCGCCCTGGGCGAGGTCTATAACGTCGGCACCGAGGTCGAGACGCCGAATATCGAGATGGCGCACAAGATCCTTGACCTGCTGGGCAAGCCCCGCAGCCTGATCCAGCATGTGGTCGATCGGGCCGGCCACGACCGGCGCTACGCCCTCGACTGCGCAAAGCTGCGGGCCCTGGGCTGGCGCTCGCAGCACAGCTTCGACCAGGCCCTCGAGAAGACGGTCCGCTGGTTCGTGGCTAACGAGGGCTGGTGGCGACCGATCAAATCAGGCGAGTACCTGGACTACTACCGCAAGCAGTACGAGGAGCGCGGGTAGCGACCGCCCCTTCCCGGGCATTGTGCGGGTGGCCCACGCCAGCTATGACATGACCCCGTAGAGATCATCGCAAGGGCGCAGGATGCTGCGCCCTTACACTGCCCGCCAGCCGCGCTCGGTGGGGCCTTCGGGCAGCCCGACAAGGCTAATCGCACAGGTAGGCCGACGCATCCTCGACGATCACCTCGTAGCCGTCATCGACGCGCCGGAAGCGCAGATGGCGCGGCGCGACGGCTAGCCCCTTCGCGCGCAGATCGGCGTGGACGCGGGCCTGTATCTCGCCCCAGAGGCCGGCCTCGCCCTGGTAGTATCGGCGCAGCACGGCGGCCAGATCCGCGTCTGCCATCCAGCACACCCGCTCGCCCATGAAGCCTCCCAGCGCAGTGCAACGGCGAATCAGTGGTATACTCGCGTATTCATCAGGGCGCTCACCAGCAGACTCCTCGTGGAGTATAGCACAAGGCCGCCCACGCGCCCTCGGGGCCGCTGCGTGCGCTACCCGAGCCCAGAAGGAGACATGTAGGATGACGCGACCAAGTACCGGCGGCCGGATCGAGGTGATCTGCGGATGTATGTATAGCGGCAAGACCGAGGAGCTGATCCGGCGCATGCGCCAGGTGATGATCGCTCGCCAGCCCTGCCGCATCTTCACGCCGCGGCTCGACACACGCTATAGTGTAGGTCATGTGGCAAGCCACACCGGCGCAAAGCTCGAGGCGGTGCCGGTCAGCTCGATCAAAGAGGTTATGGCCGGAGTCGGGGATATGCAGGTCATCGCCCTGGACGAGATGCACTTCCTGGAAGACAGCGCGGATGAGATCCTGGCGTGCTGCCAGGAGCTTGCCGACCGGGGCTTGCGCGTGATCGTGGCTGGCCTCGACCAGAGCTATCGCGCCGAGCCCTTCCCCGGCATGATGCAGCTAATGGCCGTGGCCGAGCAGGTCGACAAGCTCTACGCGATCTGCGTGCGCTGCGGGGCCTACGCCACGCGCTCGCAGCGCCTGATCAACGGCCGGCCCGCCCCCGCCGACGCCCCGACCATCGTCGTTGGCGGCCTTGACCTCTACGAGGCCCGCTGCCGCAACTGCTACGAGCCGGCCCACTAGAGTAGATCCCAGGGCGTGGCCCTCGCTGAAAAAACGCCCCCCTCTGCGAAGGAGAGCGGCGGGGCGTCGCCTCGCGAGGGTGCCACCAGCAAGATGGAATTACTGCATCCCCAGCTTCCGCTTCAGCTCGGCGAGCTCTGAGTCGACCTCGCTCTCCTTCTCGATATCCTTGAAGCGGGCCTCGAGCGAGCCCTGCTCGAGCTTCTGCATAGCCTCGGCGCGCGCGAGGTCGGTATCGACGCGCTCCTCGAGCTGGTCGAGCTTATCCATTGCGGTGATGCTGCCCATACGCTGGGCCGTGCGCTGCAGGGCCTCCTGGGTCTGGGCCCGGTTCTTTTTGGCGATGATCAGCTCTTTCTTCGCCTTGACCTCGGCGATGCGTGTCTCGAGCTGGATCAGGGCCTCCTGCATGGCGTTGACCTGCTCTTCCTGGGCTGTCTCCTGAGCCTGGTACTGCTCGGCGAGCTTCTGGGCCTGCACCTTGCGGCCAAGGGCGGCCTTGGCGAGCTCCTCGTCGCCGGCGCGCAGGGCGGCCTCGGCCTTCGTCTGCCACTGGGTCACCTCGGCCGTTGAGCTGATCCGTCGCTGCTCGAGCTTCGTCTCGTCGGCCATAGCGGCCGCGACGCTCGTGCGCACCTCGTACAGCTCGTTGGTGAGCTGGCGCAGGTACTCATTCGCCATCTTCTCGGGGTCCTCGGCCTTGTCGAGCATCGAGTTGACATTTGCGCTGATGAGGTCCTTGATGCGGCCCAGGATAGACATGGTCGATTCCTCCTTGCGGATACAGGTCTCCGGCGTCTTCGTGCGGAACCAGCTTGCGACCACGCTCGTGCGCGGTCATTCTAGCACGTGACAAAGGGTTCCACAATATAATACGCGGGTCGCACAAAAAGGTCACAAGGGCTTGCGCACCGGCAGGCCTACTGGGCGCGGGTAGCGGGGGTCAGTCGGCGCGACCTTGCGGATCACCACCAGAGTCCGTGGCTCGAGCCCGGGCAGCTCGACCGGCTCGACGCCGAGCAGCTCGCCGCCGAGTAGCGCGAGGGCCCGCGCGGCGGCCGCGGCCTCCTCGTGGGCGGCGGCACCTTTAGGGGCGAGCAGGCGCCCGCCGACGCGCAGCAGGGGCAGCCCATACTCGGCCAGCACCCGCAGGTCGGCCACAGCGCGGGCTGTCACGACGGCGTAGCGCTCGCGCTCGTGCCGGTCGCGCCCGAGCAGCTCGGCGCGGCCAGTGATGACGCGCACGTCATCGAGGCCCAGGCGCGCCGTAAGCCGGGTCAGAAAGGCCGTCTTCTTACCGACCGAGTCGAGCAGCGTTAGCCCGAGCGCGGGGCGCAGCAGCTTGAGAGGCAGGCCGGGGAAGCCGGCGCCGCTCCCGATATCGAGCAGCGTATCGGGCGCCTCGCCCCAATGGCGGGCCAGGGCCAGCGAGTCGAGGAAATGGCGGACATAGATCCCCGCGCGGTCGGTGATCGCGGTGAGGTTGGTATGGGCATTCCAGGCGGCCAGCTCGTCGGCATAGAGCCGAAACTGCGCCAGCTGGGCGGGGGCGAGGGTCAGCCCCCACGCGGCGGCGGTTGTCGCCAGAAGCTCTTCCGGATGGTCATCAATCATGCTGGTAGAGGCCGTGCTCAGCGATATACAGGCGTACGGTGTCGGGCATCTGGTAGCGCACCGGGCGCCCGGCGGCGAGGCGGCGGCGCAGATCGGTGCTCGAGATGTCGAGGCGCGGGCCGTCGATCAGCACGCAGCGGCCCTCGAGGGCGGGCAGCGCCACCTCGAGCGCGGGCAGATCGACGCTGTGGCCAGGGCGGCCGACGATAGCGACGCGGGCGAGGCCAAGGATATCGGCGACGCGGCGCCAGCGGGGCAGGTCGCGGGCGGCGTCGGCGCCGATGATAAGCCACAGCTCAGCGGCGGGGCCGTGGCGGGCGCGGAAGGTCTCGATCGTATTGATGGTGTACGAGGGCGGGGGGCGACGCAGCTCAAGGTCATCGGGGATGAAGGCCGGGTTATCGGCGCAGGCCAGGCGTACCATGGCCAGCCGGTGGTCGGGGGGGCACCGGGCCTGGCCCTTAAGAGGCTGATGCGCGGCGGGCACGAAGGCCACACTGGCGAGGCCGAGGGTAGAGCGGACCTCCTCGGCGATGGCGAGGTGGCCGCAGTGGATCGGGTCGAAGCTGCCGCCGTAGATCCCAAGGCGCAGGGGCTGGGCCACGCTCTCGCTCCATTAGTCGCTACGGCGAGGTGAGCGCCGGCGAGCACCCCTATGCCGCGAGCCGGTCCATCTCACAGGCATCCTGGAAGAGGTGCCAGACCATCCATGAGAGGTCGTTCTGGTCGTCGAGGACGAGGTCGTCGATATAGGGGGCGATCAGCTCAATCACATCAGAGCGGGGCAGCAGATAGACCCGTGGGCCGATGGCCTGGTGGATTTGCATGGCCAGAGCGTCGGCGAGATCAAGCATGTCGCGCTCAGGTAGGCGGCGGTTCGTGCTGAAGCGATAGCCTTGCATAGTGCTGATCCGAGTTCAGAGTGCGAATAGCTAGTGACGGCTTGGGTTCAGGCGCGGGCGGCGGTCGTCCTGAGGGGCCTCGTCATAGTACTCTTCGGCGTACTGCTGACCAGCGCTATACTGCTGCTGGCCGGCGCTATACTGCTGCTGGCCGGGCAGGCGCTCGGGCTGCCCGGCTCGCCGCGGGAGCAGCGCGTTGTCGGTCAGACTCTCGCTGATATAGTCGAGGTAGCCGCGAATATCGTCGTTGTCGTCGAGGCTCGAGAAGGGCACGGTTGCGCCGCTGACCGTCTTCACGCTGTCGCCGACGTCGCGCAGAGTCTGGTCGATGCCCTTGACCAGACCGCGCATGACGCTGGCAAGCTCTTCCTTCTCCTGCACGGTGAGGTTGGCGAAGCCGATCAGGGCTTTCTCCTGGGCGCGCAGCAGGGTGGCGCGCAGGATGGCGATATCGGCCTGGGTCTGCAGCTCGTAGCGGCGCACGAGGTGAGCCTGGCGCACCTGCTCGACTAGCTCCTCGCTGGTGACAGGCGTCCAGAGCAGGGCCGGGATAATGATAAAGCCGATGATCCCGATGATCACCTGCTGAAGGATCAGGCCGGTTGAGGCAACTGTCGGCTGCGAGGCCCACCAGCTGTACTGGATCTCGAACGAGTAGTAGAGCAGATAGAGGGCGGCGCCGATCACCACGGTGTAGCCCCAGGTGCGAGCATTGATCTTCTGGAGGAGCATCCCGCCCGGCGACCAGGGGATGAGGAACGAGGTCAGGCTGGGCGGCGCCAGCACCAGGATTGCTGTGAACGCCCCCGCGACAATCCAGTTGTTGGTGAGCTGGCTCTGCACGCCCCACCAGTAGACTGCCGAGCCGATCATGGCGATCACCGCAAGGAGGGCAAGCAGTGATTTGGCGGTAAACTGCCAACCGCCGCTACGCCGCCGCTGTTGCCCGCGCACCATATCGAGGTATCTGCTACTCACAGCTGTATCCTTCTCCTGGGCTAGCGGGCCTCGGGCTCGCTAGCCTGCGCCTATCATAACACGTTTGTTCTACAAACACAAGGACATGCCGCTCCATAAAGCGACAGCAGCACCTCAGGCGATGGGCCTGCCGTGCTGCCGTGTAGTGCGAGGGTGGTCTGAGTTGAAGCACTGTATGGAGCGACCCTCTGGCTTGCCTAGCGTGGAATCACATTCGGCCCCACAAAGACATATGTCTCGATCCACTCGCTGTAGCCGGCCGCCCTGATGCGGTCGAGCACCGCGGGCGAGAGGGCGGTCAGCCCATAGCCCCCATTGACCTGGTACGGCACCTCAAGAGCCTGAACACCCTGGCCGCGAAGCGTAAACTCGGCCTGGGCCGTAAAATCACCAGTGATTCTACCGAGGATCACACTCTGCTGGTTGGTCGGGTCATACCACCAGAGTTCGCTACCGGCCGTGTAGTATGGTCGGAACGCTTCGAAAAGGCGACGGTCTATCTGCTGCGCGCGCCACCGCTCCTCGGGGGTGAGCGCCGGCGGCGTGGGTAAGGCCAGGGTAGGAAGGGGCGCGGGCCCTGTCACAACAGACGAAGTGGGCGCTATCGTGAGGGGCGCCGTAGGGGGCGCCGTGGGGGGCACGGTGGGTGCTGCCGTGGCCGGGTCAGGCGCGAAGCTGCCCGGCAGCGTCGGGCTCATCTCGCCAGCCTCCGGCGGCGCTGCTGTGGCGATGCTGGTAGAGGATGGGTTGAAAAGTGGCGGAGATGCATCCGTCTGTTGCCCTGTCTGGAGGGCTTCCATACAGCCCGCGAGCAGCGGAACGATACAGCCCAGTACGATCACCATTGCGAGCCGCCCTTTCCGCACTTGCCCAACAGTGCGCCTGCGGGGCAGGGGCGGCTCATGTTGCTGGTTAAGCACGGAGGAAGCTCGCTTGTTGGTTGAATGTTGTACGGTTGTAGCGTGCGCACAAAGAGACTGCGTTTACACTCGCTTCTGCCTGTACCATATCTGAAATACCGCTAGGGCAGCCCATAGGTCTCTAGTCATCCCTACACTATAGTACCTACACATGTCATATGACATACATGCTCTGACGACAGCTACCCTTTTTTGGTGCAGCGCACTGTCTCTGGCACAATCCGACCATTTTCTGTGTGGAGTATAACGCCCAAGCATGGCATATGTCAAGAGCAGTTGTCAATAGTTATAGCCTGTTAACAGTGCTCCTATCCATCATAATAGGCTGGCCCCGCGGGAAGATCCCACGGGGCCAGCCCTGGTTGAGCCAACGGGTTTACAGGGCGACGCGGCGGCGTAGCACAAGGGCAGCGCCGACCAGGGCCAGGCCAAGTATGGCGATCAGGCCCAAGGGCGTAGCCTCGCCGCCGGTGGCAGGCAAGGTCGCTGGGGTGCCGGCGCCCGCTGCGACTGGGGTAGTTACAGAGAGCTCGGGCGTGATGTTCGCGACGTTGTTGGTGGCAAAGACACTATAGATCTTTCCGGCTTCTACAGCGGTGTCGGGCAGATCGATCACCACGGTGCCTTCACCTGTAGGAGTAACCTGAAGATCATAGCTGCCGGCAGGCACCTCAAGATAATCACTGGCGTTCGGGAAGGCCAGGCCCGTGATCAGCGCGTTGCCTCCGGCAGGCTTTACGTCAACGGCCGGGGCGTCGGGCGAGAAGTGGTAGACGCGGATCTTGGCTTTGCCGCTGGCCGGGGCGCTCAGGTCATCAACAATGATCGTCGGCTTGATTGAGGCCACAGGGCCAGTGGCGGCGATCGTGTAGGCCTTGCCAGCCTCTATTGTCGCGGTGGCATCGATTACGGCGGCGCTGGCCGGCTGGCCAGTGGGGGTCACCTGGACCCTGTAGCTGCCGGCGGGCAGGTCGAGGTAGTCGCTCGCGGTGAAGAAGGGCACGTTGGTCAGGGCTTTGTTGTCGTTGACGAACACGTCGACAGCTGGGGCGTCGGGCGAGGCGTGGACAACGCGCACCTTCGCGGTGCCGGCCTGGGCAAAGGCGGGCGGGATGATGGCGAGAGCCATCAGGGCGACCAGGCCGAGGATGATCAGCTTGCGGATCTTCACGGGCTCCTCCATACAGTACAGTGACAGCGTCTGTCACGAGGTGTGACGTACAGCTTGTGACCATAATTTGCACAAGAGACGTACACCTATCTGTACGAGGGCTTCGCGAGGTTGGATGTATCCCTAGAGACTCATCGCGGGCGACGAGATGTATCTCATCGCCCGCGATATCGAGCCGACAGCCCTGACCCTACTACAGCGTCTCGCTACTAGCGCCGAAGATCGCGGGACGCACGAGGATCATCAGGCCGACATCCACCAGGGTATGAAAGAAAATCACGGTCCAGATGTCGCGGTTGAGCGTCAGACAAAGGCTCCAGCCGATCACAAGCACAACCTCGGCGACGGGGCGCAGCTTGCGGACAGACTGTGAGCGCGGGTTGTCGTCAAGGTGCGGTGGCAGCACACGGAGCCAGAAGAGCCCGTGGATCAGACCGCCATAGATCGAGAAGAATGTCACGCCAATGATAAAGCCGGCGATCGCCGCGAAGTCCGGGGCAAAAATGCTGACCAGCCGCGAGCCGATCAGTTCGCCGAGGCGGTAGACCGTAGCAAAGGCGAGGGTCTCGGCGATACCGTTGCCGATGGCAAAGATAGTCAGGGCGCCCAGATGAATCGGGCGGCCATTGTGACGGGCAACGAGAATGTAGAGGCTCTGGCTCAGGACAAAGGAAAAGCACAGGTAGGCGACCAGCCAGGGTTGGCTGAAGGTGGCGGGCACATTCCAGGCTGTCAGCCAATCCCACAGGGCGAACAAGCCGATAGCGATCGAGATCAGCCAGTATAGGCCGATCAGGCGCTCCGGGTGGCGTGAAGCGATACGATCAGATTCTGCGCGCGACTGCGGGGCGGTTTTGTCTAATTGTACATTCACGTGCTGCTCCGAGGTGAGTGGGTAAGGCCAAGGGTAGTACGGCCGCACGGCATGTGCAAGGGACATTCACGACCTTTGCACACTATCAGCTGGGCGCCCTACGACGAGCTTTACGCCGACTACTGCGGGCCGACGCTAGCATGAGAAGACAGGTCCCACAATGACAGTTTTTTGTTTATAAGCAAAAGCAGTATACCACAAACCCAGGGCCGCCGACAAGTGGGTTGGGGCCTTTTTCAGAGAATTTGTTGTGCAAATGTGGGGCTACTCGGGGGGGAAGTGATCGCCGGGGGGAGGCTCAATAGAGGCGCGACGTCCAAGACGCGTGCCCTTGGGCACGTTCATGATCTCGGTGGTATCATTATCATCGTGCTCAAGATGATCATGGTCATGCCCGTGATGAGCGGCGCCGTACTCAGTCACCAGACTCGACCTGCGGATGCGGCGCTCGTACTCGCGATTGATCGCTGCGATGGCACGCTGCCACCAGCTCTGCTTAGACATAGGAGCCTCACAGGGTTTGTTGGTCGGGCGCCGGCGCACACTGGCCAGCCGGGCCGATTATACCGGACAATTGCAACCCTGTGGACAGCTCGAGGCCGCCAGACATCGACGCAGAGTTTCACTCGCGCCATATCCGGCGGCCCTTATGGGGCGGACGCTGTGCCGAAATGCCCTTATGCGGCCTCTCGAAAGTATTGGCCGTTGAGTAGCTCGTAGACCAGCTCGTCGAGGGTCTGCTCGGCCTCCTGGTAGGTGCGCGCGAACCCGACGAGCTCGCCGTCGAGGTACATCGCGAAGTCACGCGTCTCGGGATCGTAGACAATCTCTTTCTGGTACATCGGCGTCAGCCTTTCCGGCCCTGGGCCTGTTTATAGTGCTCGTCATGCGGGCGGCATGGATGCCCCCCGTCCGTACCTGGTCGTCCCAGAGCTATCATAGCACACTTGTTCTATTCTGTCAACCCCCGCAAGCAGGCAGCCTCAGGCTGCGTTGACAAGGCCTAGGGCCCGGGGTAAGATGAGCTGTCAGGTCGTGGTTACCGACGGAGGGACCGTTGCGTAGCTGGAAATTCTGGATTGGTCTTGCCGTAAGCGTACTGTTTCTCGCTATCGCTCTGCGCGGGCTCGACCTGAAGCATTTCTGGCAGATCCTCCGCGAGGCTAACTACTGGTGGCTGCTGCCGGGTGTTGCGGTCTATTTTGTCACCGTCTGGGTCCGCACCTGGCGCTGGGGCTCGATGCTCGACCACATCAAGCCGATCCCTATAGGCCGGCTCTTCCCCGTGGTCGTCATCGGCTACATGGGCAATAATGTCTACCCCGCCCGCATGGGCGAGGTTCTGCGCAGCTATGTGCTGCGACGCAACGAGGGCGTTCCGATGAGCGCCTCTCTGGCCACAGTAGTCCTCGAGCGGCTCTTTGACGGGCTTGTCATGTTGCTCTTCGTCTTCGCCACCCTGCCCCTCGCGCCGCTCCCGTCAGCCTACCGCTGGCTCGTCATTGGCTTTAGCGCCCTCTTTGGCATCGCGCTCCTCGCCTTTATCCTGCTCGCTGCCCGCCCCGCCCGTATGAGCCGGCTGTATGCGGTGCTCGTCGACCAGCTGGCCCCCGCGGCGTGGCGGCCAAAGCTTCATGGCCTCTTCGACCGCTTCGTCATCGGGCTGCAATCGCTGCGCAGCCCCCGCGAGATTCTGACAATCCTGCTGACCTCAATCCTGATCTGGCTCGGCGAGACACTCAAGTACTGGTTCGTGATGCACGCCTTCCCATTCAGCGTCTCGTTCCCCGTACTTATGCTGATGACAGCGGTGGTCAACCTGTTCACCACTATCCCCTCGACGCCGGGCTATGTCGGCACCTTCGATGCGCCCGGGATCGCGGTGCTCACACAGTTTGACGTGCCCCAGCCGATCGCCACGGGCTACACCCTGGTACTCCATGTGGCCCTCTGGCTGCCGATCACGCTGCTTGGGGCCTTCTTTATGCTGCGCCAGAGCATCGGCTGGAGCGATATAGCGCGCGCCGTTCATAGCCAGGAAGAGCAGGACGCCTCGCCGCCGGGGCCCGAAGCCAAGCACGAGGATATTGCCACCGGAGTTCCTTCGTGAGGACCGCGATTATTGGCGCAGGGCTCGCCGGGATGGCCGCGGCCCACGATCTTGCCAGGGCCGGGCATAATGTCACGATCTTCGAGGCGACCCCGGTCGCCGGCGGCCTGGCCTCGGGTTTCCGCGACGAGCGCTGGGCGTGGCCGCTCGAACGCTTCTACCACCATATCTTTACCACCGACACGGCGATTATCAAGCTGGCCGAAGAGATCGGCTTCGCCGATAAGCTCTTCTTCCGCGGCCAGCAGACGGCCCAGTGGTGGCGCGGGCGCGGCTACGATCTGAATGGCCCGCTTCAGGTCTTGCGCTTCCCGGCCCTGCCCCCGCTTGACCGGGTGCGCTTTGGCGCCGTCGCCTTCTACCTTAAGTATATGACCTCGAACTGGCAGCGCCTCGAGCAAACGACGGCCGCCACATGGACCTCCCGCTGGGCGGGCCGCAAGGTCTACCAGGCCCTCTGGCGCCCTCTGCTCGAGGGCAAGTTCGGCCCGCACGCCGACGAGGTGAATATGGCCTGGCTGTGGGCCCGCCTCAAGGCGCGCAGCTTTAAGCTTGGCTACTTCACAGGTGGATTCCAGGCCCTGTGCGACACCCTGTTGGCAACGATCAGGCGCCAGGGTGTCGTGGTGCGCCTGAGCACGCCAGCCTCAGCGGCGCGCCAGCATCGCGGCGGCTGGGAGGTGATCGCCCCCGGAATGCCCGCCGAGCAGTTCGATACACTCCTCGTCACCGGCGCCCCGAGCCTCCTGGCGAAGCTTGCGCCCCAGCTGCCTGACAGCTACCTCGGCCAGCTGAGCAAGCTGCGCTCGATGGGCGCTGTTGTGATGACCCTCGCCCTCACCCGGCCACTCACCAATGGCCTCTACTGGGTGAACATGCCCAAAGATCAGTTCCCCTATCTAGCCCTGGTCGAGCACACGAACTTCATCGAGCCCGAGCACTACGGCGGCGACCGCCTGATCTACCTGGGCGACTACCTCCCGCCGGATCATGACTACTTCAAGCTCAGCCACGAGGAGCTGCTGGGCCGCTTCCTGCCCTCGCTAAAGCTGGTCAACCCGGCCTTCGAGCACACCTGGGTGCGGGCCAGCTGGCTCCACCGCGAGCGCTACGCACAGCCGATCGTGCCTATAGGCCACAGCAAAAACATTCCGCCGCTTCAGACGCCGCTCCCCGGGCTCTACTGGGCAAGCATGAGCCAGGTCTACCCGTGGGACCGCGGGACAAACTTCGCCGTCGAGCTCGGGCGCCGCGCGGCGCAGGAGATGGTGCAGACAGCGCGCACATAAACTACGAAGCCGCCCGCGTATGCTGGCTCTGCCAGCAAAGCCGCAAACAAGCTGTTTGACGGTAGAAAATCCCGCTGTTATAATACGCATTCGATGTGATAACGGTCGGGAGGGCCGACCGCGGTTCGCTTGCCCGGGCTACCCGGGGCGCAGACATATGTTCCTGGCCGGCGGGTGCTACAGCTCCGTCGGGCTCTAGCGTAGAGGCGCCGCGATTTAGGATCGGGTAAGGCCCTGAAGACGAAGGAGTCAAGCCATTAGGGACCGGTTTCGTATCAACAATCGCATCCGCGCACGCGAAGTGCGCCTGATCGATGAGAACGGCACCCAGGTCGGGATCATCGGGGTCCGCGAGGCTGTTGCGATGGCCGAGGAGCGGGGCTTCGATCTTGTCGAAGTCGCGCCCAACGCGGTGCCGCCGGTCTGCCGTCTGCTCGACTACGGCAAGTTCCGCTACGAGCAGAGCCAGAAGGAGCGAGAGGCGCGCAAGAACCAGAAGCAGGCCGAGCTGAAGCAGATCCGCCTGATGCCCAAGACGGCCGACCATGACATCTCGGTCAAGGCCAACCAGGCAAAGCGCTTCATCCTGGCCGGCGACAAGGTGAAGTTCAACGTGCGCTTCCGCGGGCGCGAGATGGCCCACCCTGACATCGGGCGCAAGATGCTCGAAGAGATCGCCGAGCAGCTACGCGAGATCTCCATCGTTGAGCAGAAACCGCTGATGGAGGGCCGCGTGCTCTCGCTGCTGCTCGCCCCGACGGCCAAGGTGCTGAAGGCGGCGCAGCAGGCCCAGAAGGCGAAGGCCGCGCAGGTAAAGACCCAGCCCATGTCCGATTCGAGCGCTCCGGGCGCCCTCGGTGCCGACGACGAAGAGCTCGACGACGAGGAGCTCGACGACGAGGAGCTCGATGACGAGGACGACTTTGAGGACGACGAGGACGACTTCGAGGATGACGAGGACGGCGAGGACGACGAGAGCCTCGACGCCGAGAAGCCGTAGACAAGAAGCTCTAACGGAGTAGGTTCTCCCATGCCGAAGATGAAGACCCACAAGGGCGCCAAGCGCCGGTTCAAGGTGACCGGTAGCGGCAAGGTGCTCCAGCAGAAGGGCGTGCGCGGCAACAAGATCAACCGCCCGAGCCGTTCGCAGCGCAAGTGGGGCAAAGATCAGCCCACATCGCTGGCCAACCGCGAGCACCTGAAGGTCGCCCTGCCCTACGGTCTCAAGTAGCTCGCCCATCCGGACAGCAGATCCTTTCGAGGTGACGGGTCGAAATTGGCAAAGCGCAGCCAGGTGACCCCAGGGTAGCTTGCTGCCACCTGTCGCCTACGTCTCGGGCGCAGCCCAGGGATGATTGCCACCCCCTGGCCAGCCCGTTCATTTGGAGGAATACACCATGGCTCGTGTCAAGCGTGGCGTGATGGTGCGCAAGCGTCACAACAAGCTGCTTGATCAGGCGAAAGGCTTCCGTGGCGCCCGTAGCCGCCACTACAAGGTGGCGCACGAAGCGGTGATGCACGCGCTGTCCTACGCCTACCGCGATCGCCGCAATCGCAAGCGCGACTTCCGCCGTCTCTGGATCCAGCGTATCAACGCGGCGGCCCGTATCCACGGCACCACCTACAGCCGCCTGATCGCCGGCCTTAAGAACGCCGGGATCGACCTCGACCGGAAGATCCTGGCCGACATGGCGGTGCGCGACCTCAACGGCTTCGGCGAGGTCGTCGCCGTGGCGATGAAGGCCCAGCCGGCCGCGAAAAGCACGCAGTAGCGGGTGATCTCGAGCACGGCCAACAGCTACGTCAAGCACCTGCGCTCGCTGCGCGACTCCGCCAAGGAGCGCCGCGGTGAGCGCAGCCTTTTGCTTGAGGGCGTCCGCCTCGTCGCGCAGGCCCTCGCCGCAGGCGCCAGCCTGCGCGTGGCCCTCTATGCGCCCGAGCAGCTCGCCGCCACCCCCGAGGGCAGCGGGCTGCTCACCGCCCTGGCGGGCCAGCCCGGCTGCCACGAGGCCGCCGCCGCTATGACAGCGGGGGCGG
>JAAXUL010000948.1 GCA_013336035.1 Chloroflexales bacterium | reverse complement strand
CCCGATGGGGTCTGGCTGGCCTTCGCCGCGCGCGACGCGGGGCGGACAGACATCTTCGCCCTGCCGTCGGGGGGCGTGGGCGTGCCGCAGCGTCTGACCGCCACGGGCGCGGCGCGGGCGCCGGCCTTCTCGCCCGACGGGCGCCTGCTGGCCTTTCTGGCGACGAGCCCGGGCGAGACGGGCTTCGATCTCTGGGTGGCCGACCTGCGCATCGCCGAGACGGGGGTCCTGACGGCGGGCGAGCCGCGCCGCGTGACCACGGGGCTGGCCATCGATGGCGACTCGGGGCTATCGTGGGCCCCGTAGGTCTGCCTGCGTCGGCCAAGCGGTCGATGGCCTGGCATCTACGCCGCCACGCTGCCACGTGAGCGGTCGCGCACCTGCTCGGCGACGGCGATCCACTCCTCGACGCTGGTCGGGCGGGGCAGCAGGTGGCCAAGGTAGCGCTGGACCGACTGCCACGTGCTGCCGCCGACCACCTCGCTGTAGCGCGCGTAGAAGCGCTGCTCGGCCTCGGCCGGGTCGCGGGGCGGGCCGCTCTGGGCGCTGGGCTCGGGGGCGGGCTCGGGGGCGACGACCTCGGCGCGGCCCTCGCGCTCGGCCTTCGCGCGCTCGGCCTTCGTCTTCTCGGGCTTCTCGGCAAGCTCGGGGTAGAGTGTGGCCAGCGTGGCCGGGTAGTGCTTATCGAGCTTAAGGTGCGCCGGGCGCGGCGGCTTGACGATGGGCATGATCGTGCGCTCGTCGCCGTCGCGCTCGACAAGCAGGACGGCGTCGGCCTCGTAGGCGATCATATCGTCGGCGAGGACGCGCAGGCCCTCGTCGTGGAGGCCGCTCTCGCCGGCGCGGTACTTGCGGGCCAGGTGGCCGATGACGATGACGTGAAAGCCCGCCTGTTTCAGCTCGGTCAGGCCCGTATAGACTGTCTGCATATTGCGGTTCACCGAGGCGTGCTCATCGTAGCCGATCGCCGTCTTGCGGTCGGTCTCGCTGCCGGCGCGCTGCTGGGCGTAGGCGCGCATTGCCTGGAAGATCTTCGAGATCGAGTCGAGCAGCACGGTGTCGCCCGGCTTGCCTTGGCGCCTCACCTCGTCCATGGCCTGCATCAGGGCCCGTAGCGAGATCGTCTGCACAACCTGGATGCGCTTGTGGATGCCTGGCTTGCCGTGCAGGTTCTGGGCCGCGCCCTCGGTGTCGAGGACCCACAGGGTGCCCGCGCGCCGGGCGCTGGCGGCCAGATGCGACTTGCCCGCGCCCGCCTGGCCGGTCAGAATATACAGGCTGCCCGTCTGGAGCTCGTCCAATCGCTGAAACATGTCGTTCGTCCCTCCCGGCCGCGGCGCCGCAGCGGGCCGCCGGCCTGCCTTTATGTCATGCGATGGGCGCAGTATAGCACTTGCGTTCGCATTTGTAAAGGTGTAGGGGCGCTACACCCGGCGGGGGACGATCAGCTCATCTTCGGTGATGATCATAGCGAGGGGCACATCGTGCGGCTCACGCGGCAGGTCCGGCAGCTCCTGGCAGGCGAAGGCCACCCCGACGGCCAGCCCTTCGAGCTGAGCGAGGAGCTGGTCGTAGTGGCCTTTGCCATAGCCCAGGCGATACCCGGCCCGGTCGAAGGCCAGGAGCGGCACGATGGTCAGGGCCCAGCCGCCCGGGTGGGCGGGCTGAAAGCAGAGCGGGCTGGCGGTGCCAAGCTGGCCCCGCGTGAAGGCCGCCGCGTCGAGATCGTCGATCCAGCTGTGCGCCAGGGCCCCGCCCGGGCCCACGACCGGCACGGCCACCGCCTTGCCCGCCGCCAGGGCCGCCGCCACCAGGGGCCGCGTATCAACCTCAGAGCGGATCGGGAGGAAGCAGTGGATGGCCGCGGCGGCCTGGTACGCCGGCAGCGCGGCCACGCGGCCCCTGATCGCCGCGCTGCGGGCCTCGCGCCCGTCTAGCGCGTTGCGCCTTGCCGAGGCCTCGCGCCGCAGCTGGGCCTTGTGCGCGGCGACGGCAGGATCAGAGGTGGGGTGCGCCAATCTTCTTGATCACCTCGATAAAGGGCGGGTCGGGCTTGTGGCCGGGGTTAAACCTGAACCAGCCCAGCTCGGCCCGCACGGCCTGCTCCTTCAGCTCGGTGGCGCCCCAGACGAACGAGGCGCCGGCGATGCCGAGGAGGGCAGAGAGGCCGGCGTTGCCGACGAACAGCGAGCCGATGATCATCAGGGCGCCCAGAAGCATGGGGTAGGGCCACCACAGGTAGCCGAGGTAGTACTCCGTGCGGATCACCCAGAAGAAGCCGAAGCCGATAATCCCGAAGCTAAAGAGCCCAAGACCGAGACCACCCCACTGCATATATGCCTCCGCCTGCTAATCGGTGCTTGCTGATGTCGGATAGGACTCGCCGCGGCGTATGGGGGCAGTGACGTGGCGCGCAGGGCCGGCGGGGCGCCCCGTGGGCTCACGGTCGAGGAGGTTCTCGGTCGTGACATGGCCCGCCGCGGCGAGGTAGGCGGCGTGGCGCGGGTTGTTCGGATTCGCGGGCGCGTGGCCCTTGAGCACACGCCGCTGCTGTCGGAATAGCTCGTAGGCATCCCAGAGCAGGGTAATGCCGATAATGCTGCACACGCCTGCGACCGTCATGCTCGGCGCGAAGAGGGCATAGAGGTTCAGGCCCAGGCCGGCCGCCGTCAGGATAGCGGCCGGGGGTTCGACTCGCACGACCGAGCGCTCGAGCCAGCGCACCCCTATATGACCCCACCAGATCCCCACGAAGGTCGCCGTGGCCATCCAGAAGCCGGCCAGCTGAACCATGCCGATGTTCCTTAACTAGAATCGCCTGGGTAGAATCTGTATAAATCTACGCAAGCCTTAGCAAATATTGTACATTCTACGTGGCGAATTCCCTGATGTCAACCGACGGTTTATTCATCGCTCCTTGACGGGCGCCAGGGCCCTATCTATACTCCTTGCATTCGCAACTGTTGCGTTGATGAGGGTTTGACGTATGAGATCTCTGGAAGGGCCCTCAATTGCTCACCGGCAGCACCGCCTCATCCACGACATCTACGTGCTCCTTGATGATGGCGACCGGCGCGTGCTAGAGGCGAGCAACCTGACACCCCTGGAATTCTCGGTGCTCCAGCGACTCTCGACCGACCAGGGCCGCCGCCTGACCGACATCGGCGCCGAGCTGCTCTGCGTCAAGAGCACCATCACGCGCCTGGTCGACCGGCTCGAAGCCGATGGCCTGGTGCGCCGCACGCCTGACCCTGACGACCGCCGCGCCCAGCGTCTGCTGCTCACTGCCCAAGGGTCGATCATCCGCGAGCAGGCCGACAAGCTTCACAACGACGCCGTCGAGCGCCGTATGGCCTTCCTCGCCCCCGAAGAGCAGCTTGTATTCCAGACCCTGCTCGAGAAGCTTCGCACCGGCCTGCGCGCCGAGCTTAAGGAGGATGCGGCGCCCGCCTAATGGCCGGCGCCAGAACGCGCGCAGATCGCCCGGCGCCACCAACACGAAGGAGAC
>JAAXUL010000947.1 GCA_013336035.1 Chloroflexales bacterium | reverse complement strand
CCGGACCGTGCGCGACCTCGCCCAGGCCACCGGAAAAGAGGTCCGCCTCGAGCTGCGCGGCGAGGGGGTCGAGCTCGACCGTAAGGTGCTGGAGCTGATCAGCGATCCCCTGATGCATCTGGTGCGCAATGCTATCGACCACGGTGTCGAGCTGCCCGCCGAGCGTCAGGCCGCCGGCAAGCCCCCTCAGGGGCTGGTCGAGGTGAGCGCCGAGGCCGCCGGCGGCGAGGTGTGGGTCACGCTCAGCGACGATGGTCGCGGCATCGACCCGCAGCGCCTGCGTGAGCGGGCCGCCCGCCTCGGCATGGTCACGTCCGCGGGCGCGGCCCTGCTCTCGGACGCCGACGCCCTCGAGCTGATCTTCCAGCCTGGCTTCTCGACGGCGGCGATCGTCACCGATATCTCGGGGCGCGGTGTCGGCATGGACATAGTCCGCTCGAACCTGGTCGAGCTCGGTGGCCAGGTGCGCATCGAGTCGCAGGCCGGCCAGGGCAGCCGCATTGTGCTCATCCTGCCCCTGACCCTCGTGACCACGCGGGTGCTGCTGGCGCGGGTCGGACGCTCGACCTTCGCGCTGCCGGCGAGCGGCTGCTATGGCACGGTCTGGGTGCGCCGGGCGCAGCTGCGCTCCCTCGAGGGCCAGCCGACGCTCGAGGTCGAAGGGCGCACCATAATGCTCCTGCCCCTTGCCGACCTGCTCGGCGTCGAGGCGCCCTCGCCGCTGGCCAGCCGCGACCGCGCCCCGGCCGTGCTCGCGGGCAGCGCCCAGCGCCCAGTGGCCCTACTGGTCGACGAGCTGCTCGACGAGCGCGAGGCGGTGGTTAAGCCGCTGGGCGCCCTCCTTGGCGCTCAGCGGCGCTACGGGGGCGCCGTGCAGCTTGGCGACGGGGCCCTGGTGCTGCTGCTGAACCCGATGCTGCTGGTGCAAGGGGCCCGCGGCGTGGCGCCCCCGAGCCCGCCCGTCGCCCGCCGCCGCTATCACCTGCTCGTGGTCGACGACTCATTCACCACGCGCGAGCTGATCCGCAGCATCCTGCAGTCGGCTGGCTACGAGGTGACAGCCTCGGTGGATGGGGCCGACGCCCTTGACAGGCTACGCTCCCACCCCTACGATCTGGTGGTCAGCGATGTGGAGATGCCACGCCTCGACGGCTTCCAGCTTACCCTAAGACTGCGCAGCGATACCGCGCTGCGCGGCCTCCCGGTTGTCCTGATCACCAGCCTTGCCTCCGAGGAGCATCGGCGCCGCGGCCTGGAGGTCGGCGCCCAGGCCTATATTGTCAAGAGCCAGTTCAACCAGGAGAGCCTGCTGGACGTGATCCGGCAGCTCCTCGGGGTTGAGCACTAGGCCCACGGTTACACCCTGGCTGTATTCTGGTATCCAGCATCAGCCGCGCAGCCCAGGTCACCGATCTCGCCCATTCAGCCAGTTGGGTCTTCGCACCAGGGCGCTGCGTAGCGCTCGTAGAGTCAGCCAGACACGAGGGTTTTTATGACAGGAAGAATCCTGGTTGTAGACGACAGCAAGCTCGTCACCGATATTGTGAAGCTCCGCCTTGAGATGTACGGCTACGAGGTGCGCCTCGCCCACAGCGGCGAGGAGGCCCTCGACCGGATCGCCGACGAGGTGCCTGACCTGATGGTCCTCGATGTACAGATGCCCGGGATCGATGGCTACGAGGTCTGCCGCCGCCTACGCGATAACCCCCTGCTGGACGACCTGCGTATCATTATGCTTACCTCGAGCGATGATAAGCACGCCGCCTTCGAGGCCGGCGTCGATGACTATCTGAACAAAGACATTGACCTGCTCAACCTCCCGAACCGGGTCAAGCTTGTGCTCGAGATGCAATGAGTGGGCGATCCTCCGCTCCCCCCGCGCCGCTAATGTGTCCTCCTAACAGAAGGTAGTATGAACGGGCCCCTGCGCATCCTGGTGGTTGATGACTCGGCGCTGATGCGGCGGCTGCTGCGTGAGCTGCTAGAGAGCGACCCGCAGGTGCGTGTGGTGGGCGAGGCCGCCGATGGGCGCGAGGCCCTGGCCCGGGTGGCCGAGCTGCGCCCCGACCTGGTGACCCTTGACGTGCGTATGCCGGTGATGGATGGGCTCGAGACGACGTGCCAGATTATGGCCTACACGCCCACACCCATCCTGATCCTCACGGCCTCGCTCAGCAGCTACGAGGTAGACATCACCTTCCAGATGCTCGGGGCCGGCGCCCTCGATGTTATGGAGAAGCCGCACCTGCGCGATGCCACTGCCGTCGAGGAGGCTCGCCGCGCCCTGCTGCGCAAGGTGCGCCTGCTCTCGCGGGTCAAAGTGGTGACCCACCTGCGTGGCCGGCGCCGTCAGCATACGGCTGGTGCGCCTGCGGTCACACGCCAGCTGGCCTCACCTTATGTGGGCGGCCACGCCCCTCTGCCCCGCAACGCCCGTGTCCCATTCCCTATGGTCGTGATCGGCGCCTCGACAGGCGGGCCCCGGGTGGTGCGGCAGGTGCTCGCCGGGCTGCCGCGCCACTTCCCGGCCGCCCTGCTTGTGGTGCAGCACATCGCCCAGGGCTTTAGCGACGGTATGGCCGAGTGGCTTGGCGAGAGCCTGCCGCTGCCGGTTGCCGTGGCCAGGGAGGGTGACCGCCTGCGCCCCGGGCATGTGCTTCTGGCGCCTGATCGCTACGACCTGCTGGTGCAGTCCGGGGGGGTGATCCACCTGAGCGACCTGCCCCTGCTGCTCCAGCGCCCGGCCATTGACATCGCTATGCAGTCCGTGGCCGCCATCTTCGGCGCCGCCGCCACGGGGGTGCTGCTCACCGGTATGGGCCGCGACGGCGCCCTTGGCATGCGCTCGATCAAGCGGGCGGGCGGGCTTACCATCGCCCAGGACGAGGCCAGCTGTACGATCTACGGCATGCCACGGGCCGCAATCGAGCTAGACGCCGTCGATCTTGTGCTGCCGCCCGCGCTAATCGCCGCCTCTCTGGCCGAGCGGATCAAGGTGGGCCTATGACCAGAGCAGTGCCAGCCGAGCCTCTCACTCCCCAGCAGCTGATCGCCCTGCGCGACCTGCTCGCGACCTACTGTGGCGTCTACCTCGACGATACGCGCGCCGGCGCCATCGAGGCGGCGCTACGGCGGCGAGCCAGCGCGCCGGGCCTAACCCTGGCGCGCTACACCGAGGCCCTCGCCGGCAACATAGCCGAGCTTCAGCGCCTGGCCGAGCTGCTGCTGAACCACGAGACCCAGTTCTTCCGCAACCGGCCCCATATGGGCGCCCTGCGCGACGTGATCCTGCTCGAGCTGCACCGACGTCTGCCCCCCGGCGCGCCGCTGCGGCTCTGGAGCGCCGGCTGCGCCACGGGCGAGGAGCCCTACTCGCTGGCCATCGCCGCCTGCGAGGCCCTGGGCGACCCGCCCGCGCGCCCGGTAGAGATCTGGGCGACCGATCTGAGCGAGACAGCCCTGGCACGGGCGCGCGCGGGGCTCTACCGGGGCCGCAGCCTCGCCAACC
>JAAXUL010000946.1 GCA_013336035.1 Chloroflexales bacterium | reverse complement strand
CTGCGCAGCACGATCATCACCATGATCGGCCTGCCCGTCATCCTGATCGGCACCTTTATCTTTATGCCGGTCTTCGGGCTGACGATCAATCTGATCACCCTGCTCGCGCTCTCGCTCTGCGTCGGCCTGGTGATCGACGACGCGATCGTGGTGCGCGAGAATATCTTCCGCCACATGGAGCGCGGCGAGAGCGCCCGCGTCGCCTCCTCTAAGGGCACCTGGGAGGTGGGCCTCTCGGTGCTGGCGATGACCCTCACCATCGTGGCGGTGTTTGTCCCCGTCACGTTTGCCCAGGGCACCGCCGGGATCATCTTCAAGTCGTTCGGCATCGTCGTCGCCGTCGCCATCCTGCTCTCGCTGGTCGAGGCCTTCACCCTGGCGCCAATGATGTCGGCCAACGTCTTCCCCAATGTGAAGATGAAGGAGCACAAGCAGCAGGGCCCCCAGCACCAGGCCGTCGAGCTGCACGTTGACCACATCGAGGGCGAGCATCTCGACCGCGACGCCTCGCTCGTCCACGAGGCCCAGGAGGACCCGGGCCGCATTGGCACAGCCTATGGCCGCCTGCTCGCCTGGACGCTGCGCACAACGCGCAACCGCCTGGCCGTAGTCGCGGTCGCGGTCGGCGTGCTGCTGCTGAGCCTGGTCGTCGCCGGCGGCCTGAAGTTCAGCTTCTTCCCCGAGGGCGACCGCCACCAGTTCACGATCGGCTTCGAGGCCGCCCCCGGCACCACCCTGGCCGAGACCAACCGCATCGCCACCCAGGCCGAGCAGACGATCATGGCCGACCCCGATGTCGAGACGGTGATCGCCACGGTCGGCTACTCCGGCAACCCCGAGCGGGCCGAGTACTTCGTCAAGCTCAAGGCGAAGACGACCACGGCGCCTGTCCTCGACCGCATTCGCCAGACTCTGCGCGATCTGCCCCGCCTGGCGACGGCGATGCCGAGCATGTCGCCCACCGTCAGCACCAGCATCGCGGGCCGCGAGCTGCAGATCAGCCTGCAGACCACCCGCCCGCTCAGCGAGATCGCCCCGGTGGTCGAGGCGGTGATCGGCAAGATGCGGCAGGTCAATGGCCTTGTGGACATCGACTCGAACTACCAGACCGGTAAGCCCGAGCTGCGCTTCATCGCCGACCCGAGCCGCATCGGCGAGATTGGCGTGACCAACGACGACATCGCCAGCTCGGTGCGGGCCCTGATCAACGGCGACCGGGCCACGGTGCTGCGCCAGAACGGCCTCGACACCGACGTGGTCGTGCGCCTCGAGGAGCAGGACCGCAGCGGCGTCGAGTCGCTCGGCGCGATCAGCATTCCGACCCGCTCGGGCACCGTGCCGCTCAGCGCCCTCGGCAAGGTCGAGGTCGCCTCGAGCCTGGTCACTATCCGCCGCTACGACCGCCTGAACCAGGTGCTGATCGGCGCCAACATTGAGGGGAGCAACCTCACCGATATCAACCGCGAGCTGAAGCCTATGATCGATGCCCTCGGCATCCCCGCCGAGGTGACCGTGAGCTACCTCGGCACTATGCAGCAGACCAGCGAGGGCTTCGGTTCGCTGCTGCTGGCCATGGCGCTGTCGGTGCTCTTCGTCTACATGGTGCTGGCCTCGCAGTTCGGCTCCTTCTCGCAGCCGCTGGTGATCATGATGGCGATGCCGTTCAGCTTTATCGGGGCCTTCCTGGCCCTGCGCCTGGTCGGCTTCGACCTCGACATCACCGGCATGATCGGCCTGATCATGCTGATGGGCCTGGTGGTGAAGAACTCGATCCTGCTGGTCGACTTCACCAACCGCCTACGCGGCCTGGGCCTGCATAAGCACGAGGCCCTGCGCCTGGCCGGCGCTATCCGGCTCCGCCCGATCCTGATGACCTCGGTGGCTCTGATCGCGGGCGCCCTGCCCACCGCGCTCGGCATCCACGTCTTCGGCACCGGCGAGGGCGGCGAGTTCCGGCGCGGCCTGGCCTGGGTGATCATCGGCGGCATGATCACCTCTACCGCGCTCACCCTGCTCGTCGTGCCGACCGTCTACAGCCTGATGGACTCGCTCACGGCGCGCTTCTCGGCCTGGGTGCGCCGGCGTATGCCTGCGGCCGCCGTGTCCGACGAAGCGCCCGCGCCGCCGGTGTCGCCCGCGCCGCCGGTGTCGCCCGCGCCGTCAGCTTCGCCCGCGCCGTCAGCTCCGCCCGCGCCGCCGGTGTCGACCACCACTGTGCGCACCCCCTCGGAGCCGAGCGCTGATTAGGGCCTTAACCACCAAGCCCCCCGCCCTCACGGGGAAAGGGGCAGACAGCAATACGAAGGAGCCTGTCCTGTGCGCAAGAAGATGATTGCCGCCGCCCTGCTGGCCGCCACTCTGAGCGGCTGCGCCGCGACGGCCCAGCAGCCCGCCGCCACGGCAGTGCCCACGATGGCGCTGCCCAGCAGCGCCGCCCCGGGCGCGCCTGCCGCCGGCGACCCATCTGCCGCCACGGCGCCCACCGCCGCGGCCGCCCCCCGCATCGACCTGGGCGTCACCGCCTCGGGCGAGATCTCGGCCCGCCGCAGCGCCGAGCTTAGCTTCCGCGTCCCCGGCACCGTCGCCGAGATCCTGGTCGATGAGGGCGCCGTTGTCAAGGAGGGCGACCCGCTGGCCCGCCTCAACACCGAAGAGCTCGAGCTGACGGTGCGCCAGGCCGAGGCCCAACTCGCCCAGGCCCAGGCCGGCTACGAGCGCCTGATCGACGGGGCCACCAAAGAGGAGATCGCCGCCGCCCGCGCCCAGGTGGCCCAGGCCCAGGCCGGCCTGAAGACCACCCGCGGCAGCGTCACCGACTCCGACATCGCCGCCGCCGAGCAGGCCCTGCAGTCGGCCCTCGCCAAACAGGCCGATATCGAGGCTGGCCCCAAGTCCACCGATCTCCAGCAGGCCCAGGCCGCCGTGGCCCAGGCCCGCGCCAACCTCGAGATCCAGCACACCAATCTGTCGGCGGCCAAGTCGAACGCCGCGCTGCAGGTCGATCTGGCCGCCAACGCCCTGCGCGACGCCCAGAAGGCCTACTCGGACATCTACTGGCAGAACCACAACCTCGAGCGGAAGCTCGACAAGTACGACGTCGATCTGCCGCAGGAGGCCCGCGACGCCGAGGATCAGCTGCTGCGCCAGGTCGAGAACGCCGAGGCCCGCCTGAGCCAGGCGAAGCTGGCCCTCGAGCAGGCCAGCCAGAACGAGGTCGACGGCGTGGCCGCCGCCGAGGCGACCGTGCATACCGCCGAGGCCGCGCTGCAGCGCCTCCTCGACGGCGCCACCGCCGACCAGCGGGCCGCGGTGGCCGCCCAGGTGGCCCAGGCCCAGGCGACCCTAAACAAGCTGAAGGGCGACCAGCGGGCCGGTCAGGTCCAGGGCGCCGAGGCCGGCCTCGCCGCGGCCCAGGCCAACCTGGCGCGCATCACCAGCGACCCCAGCGCCTCGGTCCTGGCCCAGACCGCGGCCCAGGTCGAGCTGGCCAAGGCCGGCCTCGAATCCGCCAAG
>JAAXUL010000945.1 GCA_013336035.1 Chloroflexales bacterium | reverse complement strand
CATCCTGCAGGTCCGGCCGCAGGCCTGCCTGGCGCTGCTGGAGCCGTTCCTGGCGGGCCGGAAGCCTGCTATCCAGGCGCCCGGATGACCTCCGACGCCACCGCCGCCGCGCCCCGCCCGCGCTCCACTCTTGCACCATCCGGCAAAGCTCGCCCGTCAGCCTGCCGAAGAGCACCACGCCCGTGCCATACGAGGTGGCGGGGTCGCCGAGCCGTAGATCCACTCCCTGGTCGGCCAGCCGGCTGACGATCACCTCGCCGAGGTGTCGCTCGCTAGAGTCTGTGCAGTACAGCCAAGCCTGCATTGCGCTCCTCTCCGAACGCTGAGGCCTGCGCCGGGCAGAACGCGTGCGGCGCTGTACGGTCTGTACCATAGAGGTGTGGGGCGGTGGCACTGATTATATGTGATCGGCTATCCCTCGGGCGTTAAAATCAGGTTGCCTGTAGCTGAGAGCGCGCTCACCTCTCTCTCAGGCTGCGGCGAGCCCCCGGCGAAGCCCCCCTCATTCGATTCCGCGCCCCCACGCGCTACACTATGGCCACAGCCCAACCCCCAATGGAACTAATCTCTACCACCGGGCGTCAAAATCCCATCCACAGAGCCAAGGAGGGTGCTATGTCTCTCAGCTGGATCCGTCACAAGGGTTCCGTCATCGCCTCGGCGCTGCTGGCAGGCGTGGCGGCCCTCGGCGCGCTGCCCGCCGGCGCCGCGCCCTTCGATGGGAGCCGCACCAGCTTCGCCGACGAGCGCTTCGCCACTGTCTGGAGCCGCACCGACAGCGAGTCGGTTCGCAGCGGCCGCACCTGGTACTGGGGCCCCGGCCCCTGGTTCGACTACGCCGAGTTCTATCGCCAGGGCGAGAATGGGCTGCGCACTGTCCAGTACTTCGACAAGGCCCGTATGGAGATCAACAACCCCGCCGACCGCTCGGGCGCGAACCGCGGCGTCACCAACGGCCTGCTCGTGAAAGAGCTGGTGAGCGGGCGCGTGCAGCTCGGCAACGACCCCTTCGACACCGACCAGCGCACGGCCGCCGATGTGCCGGTGGCCGGCAACCCCCGCGGCGATAACCCCGGCGGGCCGGGCTATAGCTCGTTCGCCGGCGTCGCTACCCTCGACAATGGCTACCGCGACCCCCAGCGGCTCGGCCAGCGCGTCGAGGCCGCTATCGACCGGGGCGGCAACATCAGCGTGCGCCCCGACCTGGCCCTGCCCGAGACCGAGATCGTCCAGTTCAACAGCGTCACCGGCCACAACATCCCCCGTGTCTTCTGGGAGTTCCTGGGCCAGCAGGGCCCCATCCTTGATGGGCGGGTCACCAATGGCCCCGTGGTCGACTGGCTCTTCGCCATGGGCCTGCCGATCACCGACGCCTACTGGACGCGCGCCCGCGTCGGCGCGAGCGAGCAGGATGTCCTCGTGCAGCTCTTCGAGCGACGCGTGCTCACCTATGTGCCCAGCAACCCCGCCGGCTATAAGGTCGAGATGGGCAATGTCGGCCAGCACTACTTCCAGTGGCGCTACGCCCACCTCGGCACGCCCTGGGCCTCGCCCGAGCCGCAGCTGCCCCTGCTCTACGCCTCGAACGTCGACACCGGCCGCCACTGGGAGCTCTACCGCTACGACGGCGGCCCCGGCGCCAGCCGCCTCACCTTCAATAATGAGGAGACCGTCGCCTTCTCGTGGCGCCGCAGCTGGGACCCCGGGCAGCTGGCCCTGCTGGTCGACTCGCGGCGCAGCAACGCCCAGTTCCGCCAGATCTACGAGTTCGGGCCGGTGACCCTCTACGACGGCGACAAGGCATGGAACGCCCAGATCCGCCGGCTCAGCTATACCGATGGCACCCAGCCGCCGCCCAACGGGCCCTACCCCGGCTACCTGCCGAACAATGTCGCCAACGAGTACAACGCCAGCTACTCGCCCGACGGCACCAAGATCGTCTTCGTCTCCGACCGCATGGGCGGGCAAGAGCTGTTCATCGCCACGAGCGCCTTCAACGGCCCGACGCAGCTCACCAGCGGCGGCTGCGTCAACGAGACGCCCACCTGGTCGCCTGACGGCCGGCGCCTCTACTGGGCCAGCAACTGCGACGGCGACTTCGAGCTCTACCGGGCCGATGTGGCCTACGACTACGACAGCCAGTACGGGGTGAGCGCCCGCCTGGTGGGCGTGACCAACCTGACCAACAATACTACCGACGACCGCTTCGCCCGCGTGAGCCCCGACGGCAAGTATGTGGCCTACTCGACCTTTATTGATGGCACCTGGGACCTGAGCCTGCTCGACACCAGGACGAACGTCGCGACGGTGCTGTTCGTCACCCGCTCGAACGACGATGCGCCCAGCTGGTCGGCCGACAGCCGCAGCCTGGCCTTCGCCAGCGACCGCGACGGCGACTACGAGATCTACACCATCGGCACCAACGGGGCCAACCTGACCCAGATCACCAACAACGCGGCCCAGGACCGCTGGCCGCTCTGGGCGCAGTAGGATCTGCGTGGCGCCTATTAATGGCGAGAGGGTAGAATTAGGGGGCACGGCTATCGGCCGTGCCCCTATTCGTAACCCGGGCAGTGTCACTCTCCCAGGAGACCCTCGATGCGCATCCTGCCAGCCCTCGCTCTGCTGCTGACGACCATGGCTTTCAGCGGAGTCGCCGGCGCCGCCCCGCGCGCCGAGCCCTTCCACCTCGAGCGCTTCACCCTGAGCAACGGCCTGCGGGTCTGGGTGCAGCCCCGCGACGACAGCCAGTCGATCGCCGCCATGCTGGTCTTCCGCGCCGGCGCCCGCTACGAGGCCCGGGCCGAGAGCGGCATCTCGCACTTCGTCGAGCACATGCTCTTCACCGGCAGCGAGCGCTGGAGCGAGGACGAGATCAAGACCATGATCCGCCGGCGCGGCGGGCGCTGGAACGGCTGGACCGGCTACGAGCAGACCACCTACTTCGCCCAGGTGGCCGCCGGCGACACGCCCCTGGCCCTCGACTGGCTCGCCGAGCTGGCCTTCCGCAGCAGCTTTCCCGCCGACAAGGTCGACAAAGAGCGCGAGGTGATCTTCCAAGAGAAGTCGGGCCGCTACGGCTGGCTGATCAACGGCCTCGATAACCTCGGCTTCGGCTACGAGCTCGACCGCGACGTGCGCCGGGCCCTCTACCCCGGCTCGACCCTCGGCCAGCGCATCATCGGCGAGGATGACTCGCTCGACCGCACCGGCCGCGACGAGCTGCTGGCCTACTACCGGCGGCACTACACGCCCGCCAACGCGACCCTGGTCATCGTGGGCCGGGCCGACCCGGCCCAGGTGCGCAGGCTGGCCGAGCAGTACTTCGGGGCCATCCCGCCCGGCGAGCCCGCGTCGCCCCCCGCGCCGCCCCCCGCCTCGCCCCCCGGCCCTCTCAGCGTCACCGTCCGCGGCCCTATGCTCACCGACCAGGCCACGCTGATGCTTGGCGCGCGCACGGTTGGCTCGGGCCACCCCGACAGCTACGCCCTCGATGTCCTGAGCGAGCTGCTCTCGCGC
>JAAXUL010000944.1 GCA_013336035.1 Chloroflexales bacterium | reverse complement strand
GCGAGCGCGGCGCAGCCGGCGAGCGTGACGAGCAGGTGCAGCCACAGCGAGAACAGCCCGAGCTCGGCGAGCAGCAGGGCGAGCCAGCCGCTCCAGAGGGCGCTGGCGGCTACGCGCTCGAAGACGGCCTCGAGGAGGTCGGCGGGGGCGCCGAGGCGGCGGTGCAGGGCCCAGCCTGGCAGGTAGAGCAGCAGCGGCAGCGCCAGGGCAAAATAGAGCGGAGCTTCAACGATCATCGGGGGCCGATTATAGCACAGCCTCGCCTGAGGTCATTCTGACGCGGCGGTGAGGCGGGGCGGTGCAACTGTCCCCGCGCCTCTTATGGTGTACCGCGAGCATGGCAGTGTGCGCCCATCGCCCTGTGGTGGTTGTTGCTAACTATGATCTATTTATAATGTATTTCCTTCTAAGCATGCCCGATATGGACGGCTTCGAGCTCTGCGAGGCGGTGCACCAGCTCAGCGATCTGCCGATCATTATGCTGAGCGCCATGGATGATGAGGAGACCATCGTGACCGCCATCGAGCGGCACGCCGAGGACTATATCACTAAGCCCTTCAGCCCGCGCGAGCTGCTGGCTCGCGTGCAGCGTGTGCTGCGCCGCATCGGCGACTTTGGCTACGCCCTCGATCCGGTCATCCAGGTTGATGAGCGCCTCGCGATCGACTTCGCCCACCAGGTCGCCCTCGTTGAGGGGCGAATCGTGCCGCTCACGCCGATCGAGACCAGGCTGCTCTTCATCCTTATGCGCAACGGTGGGCGAACCGTAGGCACCGAATTCCTGCTGCGCCGCCTCTGGCCAGGCGCCGAAGTCTTTGAGGATAGCCTGCGCGTACATGTGCGCAACCTGCGCAAGAAGATCGAGCCTGGCCCATCCCAGCCGCGCTACATCGTCAACGAGCGCGGCGTCGGCTACCGCTTCTACCCGCCCGCTGAGCCCCAAGGCCCTTCCGCTCATCCCTTTCAAGGAGTGTCCATCCCCTCTTTATTTGGATCTTAACACTGCAACCTTAGGATGAGCTCATTCTTGTTACTTGCGACATAACCTGATGAGCTGGCCTGCTGCGTCAGGCCGGCGGATAGCGCGTGTCGGCGCTGCGCTGGCATGGCCGTGGGCTCCGACCTACGCCCCGGTTGGCGGGCGGGGCGCCAGCGAGGAGGTGAGACGGGCGGGCTGCCTGGAGATCCCACTTCAGCGTTATGCCCGCCAGACCAGCAGAGATGAGAAAGGGGGCTAGCGCAGCGCGTACCAGACCTTGACCAATCCTCCTACATCCTCCCGGGGACGGCCCTATCGGCGCCGGCGAGCGGGGGGCACCGCACACTAGAGGAACAGGCAATGATTTCCAAGCATCCAGACCGTTCCCATCTGCCGCGAGGGTTTCGCCCGCTGAGCGTGGTGCTGACCCTGGCTCTCGTGCTTCAGCAACTCCTGCTGCCCATCTTCGGCACGTCGCTGGCTATGGCCGCGGGAGGCTCCTACAGCCTCAACTTCACCGCCGCCGACCCCAAGATCAACAACGCCCCGTACGTTCCGACCTACGCCAAGGTTCCGCCGAGCCAGAAGGCATGCCTCACCCCGAGCGGCAGCGCCGGCCGTGCTGCCAGCCCTCTGGCCGACGCCGTCTTCGGCAGCCCGCGCGACTCTGTCGAGTCGCTTGCGCCGTCCGATATGGCCCTCGGCCAGATCGTACCCTTCGAGGTGAAGGTCAGCGTCAGCGGCAGCACCGCCCCCGAGAACGGCACCATCCAGTTCTCGCCCTACTGGCTCGCTAAAACGACCTCGGGCGCCAACTTCGGCTATGAGCCGTCCTACGGCGTCTACTGCGCCTTCGTGGACAGCGCCGACGCCGCGAGCGTTGACCCGGCCGCCAACGCGAAGGTCGACTCCTTCGGCTACAGTATTGCCGAGACCGGCACCAACGACGAGCAGATCCAGGGCACCATTCAAGTCTCGGGCCTCGACAGCGGCGACACCGTGATCGTCGAGATCTGGGTTGTGCTCAAGAACAGCATCCCGGTCGGCTCGACCGGCAATGTCCAGTCCGGCCTGCTCAGCGCGGGGACGGTCGTCAACGGCGCGATCAGTAGCACGATTAACACCGGTAACCAGACCGTGCCGCTGCTGCGCGTCCAGGAGTTCTTCTCTAGCAAGGCCGACCTCTCGGTGACGAAGGGCGATGGCCAGAGCGACCCGGCCACGCCGGGCGGCACGATCCAGTACCAGATCACGGTCGTCAATCGCTCGACGACCACCTACGCAAACGGGATCGTTGTCACCGACCAGCTCGACCCGAATACCAGCTATCTGTCGGCATCGGGCGCCAGCTGCTTGCCGAGCGGCTCTGTCATCACCTGCACTGTGGGCAGCCTCGCCCCCGGCGCGACGCAGACCATCCTGCTCACCGTGAACGTCGCGAGCAACGCCCCTACGGGCAGCACTGTCCAGGATGCCGTCTCCTGCACCGTGGGCGCTGCGGGCGTGGATCTCTGCAACCGGGTCTCGCTCTCGGCCATCACCACCGACGACAATAGCGCCAACAACAGCGACTCCGAGCCGACCAACGTGCAGGTGGTCAACCACCCGCCGGTGGCGAGCAACGACTCCGCCACCACGCCTGAAGATACGGCCGTCACCATCCCGGTGTTGAGCAACGACACCGACGTCGACGGCAAGCGGCAGCGACACGGCGACCGTCACCATCACCGTGAACAACGTCCGGCCGACGATCACGGTGACTAAGACCGCCAACCCGACCTCGCTGCTCTTCAGCGGCGACCAGGCGACCTTCACCGTGGTGGTCAAGAACACTTCGGTCGAGCCGGTCAGCCTGAGCAGCCTGGTTGACGACAAGCTCGGCAACCTCGACAAGGACACGACGCCCCACAGCTGGACGAGCAGCACCTGTGATGTGCCTCGCACGCTCGCCGTGGGCGCCAGCTACAGCTGCGCCGTCACGGCCACCCTGTCTGGCGCTGCCGGCGGCAGCCACGTGAACACCGTGACCGCCACCGCAAGCGACAACGAGGGCAGCTCGGCCAGTGCCACGGACAGCGCGACGGTGAGCTTCTACTGGCGCGGGCGGACGCCCGGCTACTGGAAGAACCACGCCGGCGCGGGCGAGTGGCCGACGTTCTCGGTCAGCGGCGTTGCCGTGACCCCGAGCACGCTGGTGACCCAGGTCTTCAACGTGCCGAGCAGCCTGAAGACCAACGGCATCCTCGATCTCAACAAGGACGGCAAGGCCGATACGCTGCTGGTGGCCCTGGGCTATAAAGGCGGCTCCGACCTCAGCGGCTCCGCGCAGATCCTGCTCCGCGCGGGCGTGGCCGGGCTGCTCAACGAGCAGTACTTCGGCGCGGGCTACCCGGCCTACAACGCAGGGCTATCGCATCTAAATCTGCATTCCCAACGGGTTTACGGACGTTCTCATACGCCTGAAGCGGGAACCCCGCCCATCAAGAGCCGGAGCAGGTAATTGGTGTCCAGAG
>JAAXUL010000943.1 GCA_013336035.1 Chloroflexales bacterium | reverse complement strand
ATTCTATCAGTACTGTCGGCAGCACGGGGCCTGGCCGAAGGCGGTATCCGGCTGGGATCCGCGGCGTGAAACCGACCGCTTCGTGCCGTTCATGCCGGTGCGCCAGGTGACTGCCGAATACCCGCCAACCTTGCTCATCCATGGAACCGACGACACGGATGTGCCCTACGAGCAGTCGGTGATGATGGCGCAGCAGTTGGTCGAGCATGGTGAGCTGGAGTACCACACCTACGCCGGGCTGGACGCAGCGGGCCAGGCGCTGGCGCGCCAGGTGCTGCTGCGCCTGACCACGCCCGACGAGGGCGGCGACGACACCCGGCGGCGCGCTCGTCGCGGCGAGCTGCTCACCCTGGGTGGCAGTGCCGCCCAGGTGCTTGCCGCCTTCGGCGCCGGGCGTCTGCTCACCTTCGACCACGACCCGGCCACGCGGGAGCCGACGGTGGAGGTAGCCCACGAGGCGCTGCTGCGCGCCTGGCCGCGGCTGCGCGGGTGGCTTGCGGCGAGCCGCGCCGACCTGCTGCAGCAGCAGCGGCAGGCGACGACGGCGCGCGAGTGGCGGCAGGCCCAGCGCGACCCGAGCTTTCTGGCGACCGGCACGCGGCTGACCCAGTTCGCCGCCCTCGCCGCGGCGGCCGACCTCGCCCTGAACGACGAAGAGACCGCGTATCTCCAGCAGAGCCTCGCCGCGCGCGACGCGCAGACGGATATTGAGCATGCGCGCCAGGAACGCGAGCTGGCCTTGCAGCAGCAGGCGGCGCGCCGGCTGCGCTATCTGGTTGGCGCCCTGGCCATCTTTCTGGTGGCGGCCCTCGGGCTGAGCGCAGTTGCCTTCAACCGGCAGGCCGCCGCCGATGCCAATGCGGCACGGGCCGAGGCCAACGCCGCCGAGGCGAACACGCAGCGCCAGCGCGCGCAGGACAGCGCGGCGCAGGCCGCCGCCAACCTGACCCGCTCGGAGGCCCAGCGCCTGGCCGCCGAGGCCGGCAACCTCTACCAGTCGGCCGGTATCGCCGAGGTGGTCGGTCTGCTCAGCGTGCGCGCGATCCAGACCCAGTACACCCCCCAGGGCGACGCCGCCCTGGCGGCCGCGGCGACGCTCGACTACCCGCGCCAGCAGTTCATCGGCCACACCCAGCTGGTGCTCAAGGTCGCCTTCTCACCCGACGGGCGGTATGTCCTGACGGGCAGCGCCGACCAGACGGCGCGGCTGTGGGATGCCCAGACCGGCCAGGAGCTGCGCCAGTTGGTCGGTCACACGGATCTGGTGAACAGCGTGGCCTTCGCGCCTGACGGAAAAAGCGTCCTCACCGGCAGCAGCGACCACACTGCGCGGCTGTGGGATCCCCAGACCGGCCAGGAGCTTCGCCAGTTCGTCGGTCACACCGGCTCGGTCGACGATGTCGCGTTTTCGCCCGATGGCGCCACCATCTTTACCGGCAGCATGGCCGATAGGAGCGCCCGGCGCTGGGACGCGCGCACCGGCCAGGAGCTGCGCCGCTTCACGGGCCATACGGACGGCATCTGTGTCATCGCGGTCTCATCGGACGGGAGCTTGCTGCTCACCGGCAGCTTCGACCAGACAGCGCGGCTCTGGAACGCCGAGACCGGTCAGGAGCTGCGCCGCTTCGAGACGGGAAGTACTACTCAGGGGGTCGCCTTTTCCCCCGACGGGCGCTTCGTCCTGACCGGCAACGATGACAAGACGGCGCGGCTGTGGGACGCCCAGACCGGCGCGCTGCTGCGCGCGTTCAAGGGGCACACCGACGTGGTGCGCAACGTGGCCTTTTCGCCGGATGGGAGAAGCATCGTGACCGCCAGCAGCGACGCGACGGTGCGCATCTGGGATGCGCAGACCGGCCAGGAGCTGCGCCGGCTGAGCGGCCATAAGAGCGATGTGTTCAGCGTGGCCTTCTCGCCCGACGGAGCCTCGGTGCTGAGCGGCAGCCTGGACACCAGCGCGCTGCGCTGGGATGTCCAGCCCCAGCGCGAGTATCCGCAGTTTACGCACGCGAGTGCGGCGGTCGCAGCCTTCTCGCCCGACGGCACGCGTGTGCTCACCGCCAGCTACGACAAGACGGCGCGGCTGTGGGACGCCCAGATCGGCGTGCAGCAGTGGGTGATCACCGGCACCGAGTTCTTCAGTAGCGTAGCCTTCTCGCCCGACGGCGCATACGCCCTGACCGGCGGTATGGACAAGACGGCGCGGCTCTGGGATGTGCAGACCGGCCAGGAGCTGCGTCAGTTTGTTGGCCACCGCACCTATCTGAACAGCGTCGCGTTTTCGCCCGACGGAAGGTATATCCTCACCGGCAGCGGCGATCGTGAGGCGCGGCTCTGGGATGCCCAGACTGGCCAGGAGCTGCGCCAGCTCGTCGGCCACAGCTTCGATAATATCTTCAGCGTGGCCTTCTCGCCCGACAGCGCCTACGCGCTCACCGGCAGCTACGACGGGACGGCGCGGCTCTGGGATGTGCAGACCGGCCAGGAGATCCGCCGCTTTGCGATCCCCAACGATGGCGCGGCGGCGGTGACCTTCTCGCCCGACGGCACGCAGGTGCTCACCGGCAGCTGGGACGGCATTGCCCGGCTCTGGGATGTGCAGACCGGCCAGGAGATCCGCCGCTTCGTCGGCCACACCGATATCATCTGGGGAGTCGCCTTCTCGCCTGACGGCAAACAGGTGCTCACCGGCAGCCAAGACAAGACGGCCCGGCTCTGGGACGCGCAGACGGGCCAGGAGCTGCGCCGCTTCAGCGGCCATCGCGCAACGGTGCAAACGGTCGCCTTCTCGCCCGACGGCACGCGCGTGCTCACTGGCAGTGGAGACGGGACGGCCCGGCTCTGGGACGCCGACTATCACGCGACGATCAGCTACCTCTGCGGTCGCCTGCTCCGCGATTTCACCGCCGATGAGCGGGCGCAATACGGGATCGCGGCTACGGAGCCGACCTGCGCAGCCCAGCACTGATCGTCAGGGTCGCCCAGGCGTAGCACATCGAGCGATGCGTGCGGTCGCGCCGTGACACCACGATCCCCGCCACGCCACCGAGCTGCCGAACAATCAGCAATGCACGGGTGAAACGCAGGAGTCGGGTAAAGCGGCCAGGCTAGCGTAACGATGACTCTGTGTGCAATCAGGGCACACTCGACTTTTTTCTGCTCGTTTCGGGAGCACCACGGGCGACCGGAACCGGGTAGACGGGCCGTTTGGGCAGCTCATTCCGGCTCCTGAGCGCACCGAAGTCGCTCAAGCGGGCATCGAACTGGCCCGATGACAGCTTGCAGGCGATGATCATCGCGAAACTGGCCCTCCAGACGGTCGTTGGTCTAGCCAAACGAGCTCGGCGGTGCTCGAAAAATGGCCGGTTTTTGGTCAATTCGCATCCATTTACACATATATTTACGCTAGTCAATACTCTGTAATGCGCGTTTGGATCGAGCAGCCAGGGCGCTACGTCATTCCTCACGGCCTGCGTCCTATTTCGAGGTAGAGGTAGCGACGTCCAGGGGCGCGATTGTCGCCATCC
>JAAXUL010000942.1 GCA_013336035.1 Chloroflexales bacterium | reverse complement strand
GAGTCGCTCGAGGACCAGACGATGGGCATGGCGCGGGCCACGGCCGCCCTGCTCAGCGCGAGCCTGCGCTACCCCGACGGCACGCCCGTGGAGTGCGTCATCCCGCCCGCCACCATCGGCGGCGTGGTCGAGGCGGCCCAGGCCGCCGAGCTGTTCCGCCGCGAGGGCGTCGGCCTGAGCATCACCGTCACCCCCTGCTGGTGCTACGGCTCGGAGACCATGGACATGGACCCTCTGACGCCCAAGGCGGTCTGGGGCTTTAATGGCACCGAGCGCCCCGGCGCGGTCTACCTGGCCGCCGTGCTCGCCGGGCACACCCAGAAGGGCCTGCCGGCCTTCAGCATCTACGGCCGCGATGTCCAGGACGGCGGCGACGGCAGCATCCCGCCCGATGTGCAGGCGAAGCTGCTGCGCTTCGCCCGCGCCGGCCTGGCCGCGGCGATCATGCGCGGCAAGTCATACCTGGCCCTCGGTGGCGTCTCGATGGGCATCGCCGGCTCGATCGTCGACCAGGGCTTCTTCGAGCGCTACCTGGGCATGCGCGTCGAGAGCGTCGACATGAGCGAGCTGACGCGCCGCATCGACGCCGGGATCTTCGACGAGGAGGAGTTCGCCCGGGCCCACGCCTGGACGCGCGAGCACTGCCGCGAGGGCGGCGACCTCAACGCGCCCGCGCTGACCCGCAGCCGCGAGCAGAAGGACCGCGACTGGGCCACGGTGGTCAAGATGGCCCTGATCGCCCGCGACCTGATGGTCGGCAACCCGCGCCTGGCCGCCCTTGGCTATGGCGAGGAGGCCATGGGCCGCAACGCGATCGCCGGTGGCTTCCAGGGCCAGCGCCAGTGGACCGACCACTTCCCCAACGGCGACTTCATGGAGGCCATCCTCAACTCGTCGTTCGACTGGGACGGCATCCGCGCGCCCTATGTCTTCGCCACCGAGAACGACAGCCTCAACGCGGCCACCATGCTCTTCGGCTACCTGCTGACCAACACCGCCCAGATCTTCGCCGACGTGCGCACCTACTGGAGCCCGGAGGCCGTGCGGCGCGTGACCGGCCACACCCTCGCGGGCCGCGCGGCGGGCGGCGTGCTGCACCTGATCAACTCGGGCTCGGCCACCCTCGACGCCACCGGCCAGATGGAGCGCGACGGCCAGCCCGTGATGAAGCCCTTCTGGGAGATCGGCGCGGGCGAGGCGGCGCGCTGCCTGGAGGCCACCACATGGTACCCGGCCGTCACCGGCTACTTCCGGGGCGGCGGCTTCTCCTCGAACTTCCTCACCCGCGGCGGCATGCCCGTCACCATGAGCCGCATCAACCTGGCTCACGGCGTCGGCCCCGTGCTCCAGCTGGCCGAGGGGTGGACGGTGGACCTGCCGCCCGAGGTGCATAAGACCCTGGACAAGCGCACCGACCCAACCTGGCCGACCCACTGGTTCGTGCCCGAGCTGACCGGCAGCGGCGTCTTCCGCGATGTCTACAGCGTGATGGCCAACTGGGGCGCCAACCACGGCGCGATCAGCTACGGCCATATCGGCGCCGACATGATCAGCCTGGCCGCCCTGCTGCGCATTCCCGTCTGCATGCACAACGTGCCTGCCGAGCAGCTCTTCCGGCCGAGCGCCTGGAGCGCCTTCGGCACGGCTGACCCCGAGGGGGCGGACTACCGGGCCTGCGCGACCTTCGGGCCGCTCTACGGGCGCTAGGAATGCCAATGGATTCCACCACCCACTATCTCGCGGTCGACCTCGGGGCCTCGAACGGGCGGGTGCTGCTCGGCCGCTGGGACGGCGCCCGCCTCGCGCTGAGCGAGGTCCATCGCTTCGCCAATGGGCCGGTCGCGGTGATGGGTCACCTGCACTGGAATGTGCTCGGGCTCTGGGCCGAGCTTAAGGCTGGCCTGGCCCGCTACGCCGCCGAGCACAGCGGGCGGCTCGCCGGGCTCGGCGTCGACACCTGGGGCGTGGACTTCGCCCTGCTCGACCGGGCCGGGCGTCTCCTCGGCAGCCCCTACCACTACCGCGACGCGCGCACCGAGGGCATGATCGAGCTCGCGTGCAGCCGGGTGCCGCGCGAGGCGATCTTCGCCGCGACCGGCATCCAGCTGCTGCCGATCAACACGCTCTTCCAGCTGCTGAGCATGGCCCACGCCCACGACCCGCAGCTCGCGGCGGCCGCCACCCTGCTGACGATGCCCAACCTGTTCAACTACTGGCTGAGCGGGCAGGTCGCCGCCGAGCACACCCACGCCACCACCACCCAGTGCCTGCTGGCCAGCGAGCGCCGCTGGGCCGTCGAGCTGCTCGGCCAGCTTGACATCCCCGCGCACATCTTCCCGCCGCTGGTTGACCCCGGCACCCTCCTTGGCCCCCTGCGCCCCGAGGTTGTCGCCGAGGCGGGACTGCGCGGGGCGGCCCCCGTGATCGCCGTCGCCAGCCACGACACCGCCAGCGCCGTGGCGGCCATCCCCGGGCTCGACGCCCGCAGCGCCTATATCAGCAGCGGCACGTGGAGCCTGATGGGCTGCGAGGTGCCCGCCCCGGTGATCGACGACCGCGCCCTGGCCGCCGGCTTCACTAACGAGGGCGGCGTCGCGGGCACGACCCGTCTACAGAAGAACATCGCCGGCCTCTGGCTGGTGCAGGAGTGCCGCCGCCAGTGGGCGCGCGAGGGCGCCGGCTACAGCTGGGAGGAGCTGCTGGCCCTGGCCGAGGCCGCCGCGCCCTCGGGCGCGCTTATCGACCCCGACGCGCCCGATTTTTTGAGCCCGGCCGATATGCCCGCCGCGATCAGGGGCTACTGCGCCCGCACCGGCCAGGCCCCGCCCGAGGGCCCCGGCGCGATGGTGCGCTGCTGCCTCGAGAGCCTGGCCCTGCGCTACCGCGCGACCATCGAGGATCTGGAGGGCATGGTCGGCCACCGCCTCGACGTGATCCGCGTCGTGGGCGGCGGCAGCCGCAACCGCCTGCTCTGCCAGCTCACCGCCGACGCCTGCGGCCGGCCGGTGGTGGCGGGGCCAGTCGAGGCGACCGCTCTCGGCAACATAGTGACCCAGGCGATCGCCGCGGGGGAGCTGCCCGACATTGCCGCCGGCCGTGCCATTGTCGCCGCCTCGGTCGAGCTGACGGCGTACGAGCCGCGGCCGGGCAGGTCGTGGGAGGAGGGGCTCGCTCGGCTGCGCGCCAATGAACGCTAGAGCGTCGGTAGCGTTCTCTTTTTCTGGTGCGATGCGGCTAGCCGCATCGCACCAGGTTGCGACATGCTCGTGGGGCATCGGCCCGCACGCCGGCCGGCGCTCTATCACTGCGCGGCGGGGAATCGCGCGATCTTCATTGTCTTCTTCATCGCCCATCCGCAGCTCTGAGCGGCCCACTATCGGCAGCGCCGTCGCAGGGCTGATGCAAAGTCCTGTTGTCGCGCCAGGCCCTCACCCCCCCAGCCCCCTCTCCCGTGGCCTGCGGCCACAGGCGAGGGGGCGTACAGGGCCTGGCTCCCCCCTCGCCTGCGAAGCGGGAGAGGGGGGCAGG
>JAAXUL010000941.1 GCA_013336035.1 Chloroflexales bacterium | reverse complement strand
ACCCGTTAGCAGTTAGGGGCGGCTGCTCCGCCACCCAGCGAGACGGATACTGGACTCCCCCAACCGGATAGGCGTCCAAAAACGACCCCTGCCGGAGGCTGCCCTAGTCTCTCCGACAGGCTGCTAGCGGCTGCTATCCAGCATGGCGCGCACGGCCTGCGCCAGGATCGCCGAGGTGAAAGGCTTCTGAATGAAGCGCTCGCCATCGACGATGCGGCTCTGCCGCAGCGACGCGTGCTCGGTGTAGCCCGACATAAAGAGCACCTTTATGCCTGGGTAGACTGCCGTCACCTGGTCGGCGGTCGCTCGGCCGCCCATCTGCGGCATGACCATGTCGGTCAGTAGCAGATGGATCATGGCCGGCTGGTAGGTCCGGGCGATCCGCAAGGCCTCGACCCCGTGGGCGGCCTCGAGCACGCTGTAGCCGCACGAGCGCAGGATCCGCGCCGTCAGCACCCGCACCGCCTCCTCGTCCTCTACCACCAGGATGGTCTCGTTGCCCTGGGGCAGCTGCCGGTCGCGCTCGGCGCGGGGGGCCTCGCCGTGGGCATCGGTCAGCGGCGGCAGGTACACCTTGACCGAGGTCCCCTGGCCCGGCTCGCTGTACACCCAGATCGTGCCGCCGTGCTGCTTGACGATGCCGTAGCAGGTTGAGAGCCCCAGCCCGCTGCCTTTCCCAGGCTCCTTGGTGGTGAAGAACGGCTCGAACACGTGTGTCTGCACCTCGGGCGTCATCCCGATGCCGCTGTCGCTCACCGCCAGCATCACATAGGGGCCCGCCGGAATATCCAGGTGCCCGTAGGCGTAGCGCGGGTCCAGCACGACATTGGCGGTCTCGACCAGCAGCTGGCCGCCCTCGGGCATGGCGTCGCGGGCGTTGACCACCAGGTTGATCAGGACCTGCTCGAGCTGGCCGGGGTCGGCCTTGACGAGGTGCAGGTTGGGCGTGAGCTGGATGGTCAGGGTGATCGCCTCGCTGATCAGCCGGCGCAGCAGCTTGTCGAGCTCGCTGACCAGCGTGTTGAGGTTGATGATGACCGGGTCGATCGGCTGGCGGCGCGCGAAGGCGAGCAGCTGCCGGGTGAGGGCCGCGGCGCGATCTGCGGCCTTCAGCACCTCGTGCAGGTCGCCGGTCGCGGGGTTGTCGGCGGGTATGTCGGCAAGGGCCAGTTCGGTGTAACCGCCGATCGCGGTGAGCAGGTTGTTGAAATCGTGGGCGATCCCGCCCGCCAGCTGGCCGACGCTCTCCATCTTCTGTGACTGGAGGAGCTGGGCCTCGAGCTGCTTGCGCTCGGTGACGTCGGTGGCAATGCTGCAGAGGGCGTAGGAGGCGCCGGTCAGATCAGTCAGCGGGAATTTCACCGCGCTGTAGGTGTGCGGGCCATCGGCGTGCGGTACCATCTCCTCGACCTCGAGCGGGGCGCCCTGCTCAAGTACGGCCCGATCGTGCTCTTGAAAGAGGGTGGCCTGCTCTTGGGGGAACAGGTCGTCATCGGTGTGGCCGATGATCTGGCCCACCTCGCGCGCGAGAAGCACCTCGAAGCGCCGGTTGACCAGCACATAGTGGCCGTCTGGGTGCTTGAGCGAGATCAGGGCGGGGGCGTTGTCGAGAATGGCCTGGAGCTGCTGCCGGCTCTCGCGCAGGGCCTGCTCGGCCTGCTTGCGCTCGCTGATGTCGTACAGGGTTGTGATCAGGCACGGCTCGTCGGCCAGCTGCAGCTGGTCGAGCGAGAGCAGCACTTCTCGCTCGGCGTCGTCCGCGGCCCGGATGGCCACCTCGAGGTCGCGCACGGCGCCATGCTGGCGCAGTAGCTCAAGGGCGCGCGCGCGGTCGCCAGGGTTGACCCACAGGTCGAGCATGATCGATGTCTGCCCGAGCACGGCGCCACGGTCGCGCCCGAAGAGCGATAGGAAGCGGTCATTGGCGTCGAGGATGCGCCCGTCGGAGACGGCGCTGATCACCATTGCCACCGGGCTGGCCTGGAACGCCTTCGAGAAACGCTCCTCAGAGATCCGCAGCTCTATCTCGACGCGCACTCGCGCGGTGATGTCGCGCATGATCACGGTGTATAGCTTCCGCCCTTCGATCGCCACCTGCGAGATCGAGGCCTCGATCGGGAACTCTACACCATCGGCGCGCAGGGCGGTGAGCGGACGCAGCCCGCCCATTGTCCGCGTGGTGGTCCCGGTGCGCCCAAAGGCGCGGACATGCTCGCGGTGCTTCGCCTGGTAGCGCGCGGGGATGAAGCGGTCCAGCGGCTGCCCGAGGGCCTCTGCGACGGGGCAGCTAAACATGCGCTCCGCGGCGGCGTTCCAGATCGTGATGCGCTGGTCGTCGTCCACGGTGATGATCGCGTCCATCGCCGAGTCGATGATGCTGGCCAGCTGGGCCTGGCTGTTGGCCAGGGTCTGCTCCATCTGCTTCACGCTGGCGATGTTGTCGAAGGTGCTGACGGCGGCGACGACGCGCCCGCCCGCGTCGCGGATGGGGGCGGCGTTGACCGAGAAGATCGTGAGCGTGCCGTCGCCGCGCCGGTAGTGCTGCTCCTGGTGGTGCACAACCTCGTGCGCCCAGAGCGCGCGCGCGATCGGGTACTCGCCCGGCTTGTAGGGGCGCCCGTCGGCGTGCAGCGCGCCATACGGGGCGCCCTCGATGTCCATGATGGCGTGGAGCGGGTGGCCGAGGAGGCGCTCGGCCTCCTCGTTGTGCAGGAGCAGCTGGCCCGAGGGCGCCTCGGCGATCCAGACGCCCGACGGCAGCTGCTGCAGTACGGCGGTCAGAAACGCCTCGGCGCGCTGCCGCTCGGCAACCTCCCGCTGCAGCTGCTGGTTAGTCGCCTGCAGCTCGCCCGTGCGCTCGGCGACGTGGCGCTCGAGGTTGGCGTAGGCGCGCTGCAGGTCCTCCTTCGCCTGCTGGCGCTCTGCCATGACCGCCGCCAGCATGAGTGCCGACAGTATGGCCACCGCGAGAAAGGCCTGCGCCGACGCGAGCTGCCACACGAGCGCGGTTCCCGCCATTGCGAAGGGGCCCTGCCCCTGGATGGTCGACCATAGGACGACGCTGGTCAGCAGCAGCGCAAGGACCGTGGTCTGGCGTGGGCCGAAGCGCACGGCCGCCCAGATCAAGAATGGGAAGACCTGGTAGGGGTAGAGGAAGGTGCTCGGCACCCTGTCGAAGGCCAGGGTTGTCGCGATGACCGTGCACATGCACAGCAGGGCGAACTCGAGTGCCTGCCGTGGCAGGTGCCGGATGGGCGATGGCGAGGCCCAGGCCAGGATCACCGAGGCGACCAGCAGGACGCCGAAGCCATCGCTGACCCACCAGGTCAGCCAGGTGCTCCAGAAGGGCGCGCCGAGCGAGCGCTGGGCCACCGCGGCGCCGAGCAGCGCGCCGATCGCCGTGCTGCCCACCGCTGCCCAGCCCGCCAGCTCGGCCAGCTCGCGCAGGCGGCGCAGGCTACGCGGGGGGGCGACCCGGCGGACCAGCAGCGTGGCCCCCAGCGCGGCCTCCGCGCAGTTCGCCAGGGCGAA
>JAAXUL010000940.1 GCA_013336035.1 Chloroflexales bacterium | reverse complement strand
CTTTCGATAAGCATCCCCGCCGACCGCGAAACCCGCGTCAGCACCGCGCGGGTGCGCAGCCGGCCGTCGCCGGGGAAGACTTCGGCGAGCAGGCGGCCCTCGCCGTCGAGATTGCGGAAACTCAAGTCCCGCTCCGTCGTGAGCGGACTGCCGGCCCAGGTCGCGAGCCAGCCGCAGGGTTGAAGCGCGGCCTCGAGCAGCACGGCAAAGGGCATCGTGCGTGCGCCGTTCGCGGCGAAATACCAGGCGTCGGCGGGAATGTCGTACTCGACCTCGACTGCGCTGCCCTCGCGCATCGCCCCCATCTCCCCCTCGAGGCGCGTGACCCGCGACATGAACTGGTAGGGCGGTCCGGGGAGGCGCGCCAGCCTGCGCACGCCGTCGAAGGCGCGATAGGCGGGGCCGAAGGCTTCCGACGGCCGGCCCCAGGCGCAGGCCAGCAGGGAACGGCCGTCGAAACGCAGGGCGCCCTCCGACGCGGCGGGCCTCGGCTCGACGACGCCGTCCAGCAGTTCGCGCTTCGAGTCGAGCGGCCAACCGGGGACGAGACGCAAGCCCATGCGGCGGCAGTGGAACGCCTTGAGCCCGTCCACCGTGCAGAGGAGGTCGGCGTAGAGCGTGGGGACGGGCCCGGCGACGACCTCCTCGACGAAGACCTCGGTCACGAGGAGGCGCGAGGCCGGCGTCACCTGGCCGCGGCACTGGAGCTGGTACGGGAGCTCGGGCTCCGGCTGGAACCGCCACCCGTCGCGCTCAAGTGCTGCTTGGGTCGCATCTGGTGACTGCATACTCCTCTGACCCGCTCCAAGTTCAACCCCAATGTCCTGAAACAACACAAAGGAGGCTGTCATGAAGCGGTTCGGCGCAGCGGCGGGCGTAGGCGCGGCGGACGCAGGGCTGGGGGTGGGCGGGGGCGTCGCGGGGGCGCAGGCGGACAGCAGGGCCGCCAGGGAAAGGGTCAACAGCGGCAGGGCGCGACCGGTCTGCATACTTCCTCCTTCCGGCCTGCCAGAGGGCAGGGCAGCCGCAGTATAGCGCGGTAGCGCTCGCAATAGGGTGAAGACGCGCTGACAGGCGCAGGAGTTCCAGTGCCTCGTACAGCTTATCTTCAGCGTGTCAGGCCAGCCTGTCACCTAATCGTAATCTTCGAGTCGTTTAATAGCCTGAGCGCACGACCCAGAACACATCGCACCATAGCGCGCCAGCGACGTATAATGAGGACCCCCGACTGTGGGCCTGACTCATCGCGGAGCGAGATGCGCCACCTGGACCAAGGCTATACCCCGAGCGCCCCGGCCACCCCCGCGGCACGCCTGGCCCGCTATCTGGGCCCTGATCTGGCGTCCGCGCTGCTATCGGGCCGCCCGCGTGACCACGACCTCTTCCTGGCCGCCTCGCACCTGGCGGGCG
>JAAXUL010000939.1 GCA_013336035.1 Chloroflexales bacterium | reverse complement strand
ACCTGGCGGGCGCCCGCTACGCGATCTCGACCTACCTGCCGCGGCTGCTGCTGGCCCACCAGCTATCGGCCCAGGACGATGGTCCCTGGCTCGAGTGGGTCGAGGGCGCGCTGCTCTTCGCCGACGTCAGCGGCTCGACGGCCCTGGCCGAGCGCCTGACCGCCCTTGGCCGCGAGGGCACCGAGGTGGTGACCGAGACCCTCAACAGCTACTTCGGCACGATGATCCGGCTCATCGAGCAGGCCGGCGGCGATCTGCTGACCTTCGGCGGCGACGCCCTACTGGTGCTCTTCGACGGCACCGACCCGGCCCGCGCGGCCACGGCCACAGCCCTCAGCCTGCTGCGCGAGCTGGCCGGCTTCGTGCGCGAGGTGCCGGGCATCGGCAGCTTCCCCCTGACCATGCATATCGGGGTCGAGGCCGGCCCCGTGGCCCTGGTGAGCGCCGGACATCCCCAGGCTCTGCGCTACAGCGCCATGGGCAACGCGGTGCGCGACGTAGCCCGCGCCGAGGGCTACGGCGGCAAGGGCGAGCTGGTCCTCGGCCCGCGGGCGTGGGCCGCGGTAGCCGCCGACGCCCGCGGCGGCGCCGTGCCTCATGGCCCCGGCTTTATGCACGTGTGGGCCCTGGGCGGCGCCGCGCCGCCCGCGCCCGCCCCGTCTGTCGAGACCCGCCCGCCGGCGCTTACGCTCGAGGCCCTGGACGATCTGGCCCGCCAGGTCGACCGGATCAGCCCCTACCTGCCCGCGGACCTGCTGGCGCGCATCCTGGCCGACCCTAACCGGCCGCGGGTCGAGGCCGACCTGCGGCCCGTGACAGTCCTCTTCGCCCAGGTCGCCGGCCTCGGCGCCATGATCGAGGGGCGACCGCCCGCCGAGGCGGCGGCGGCCGTCGACGCGCTGCTGCGCCCGCTGCAGACCGCCGTGTCCAGGTTTGGCGGCTTCGTCAACAAGCTCGACCTGGCCGAGGAGGGCGATAAGCTCATGGCTGTCTTCGGCGCGCCCGTGGCCCACGAGGACCACGCCGAGAGCGCGGCCCGGGCCGCCCTGTGGATGGAGCGGGCGCTGCGCGAGAGCCCGGCCCACCAGGGGCTGCGGCTGCGCATCGGCCTGAACACGGGCAACGTGTTCGCGGGCAACGTCGGCACAGCCGAGCGCAAAGAGTACACGGTGATGGGCGACGCGGTGAACGTAGCCGCCCGCGTGATGGCCGCCGCGGCATGGGGCGAGATCCGCTGCACGCAGGCCACGGCCGCCCTGGTGGGCGACGCGCTGGCCTGCGTCGACCCACGCCGCGTGACGGTGAAGGGCAAGAGCGAGCCCCTCGAGCTGCTGCACCTGACCGGCGAGCGCGAGGGCCCGGCCGCCCCGGCGCCGCCCCGCCCGCTAATCGGGCGCGCGGGCGAGCTGGCCTGGCTGCGCGGCCACCTGGGCGGCGCCGCCGAGGGCCGCGGCCGCACGGTGCGCGTGCAGGGCGAGGCCGGCATCGGCAAATCTCACCTGGCCGCCGCCCTGCTCGACGAGGCCACCGCCGCGGGCGCGCGCGTGGTGGCGGTGCGCTGCCTGGCCTATAACAGCACCACGCCCTACGCCCCCTGGGGCGAGGCTTTGCGCCAACTCTGCGGCGTCAGCCCGGGCGACGACCAGCCCACCCGCGCCGGCAAGCTCGCTGCCGCCCTCGAGGCCGCCGGCGTGCCCGCCGACGATTGGCTGCCCCTTATGGCCGACCTGGCCCGCCTCGATGTCGAGCCCAACACGATCGTGCGCGCCCTCGACCCTGGCCAGCGCCAGGCCCGCCGCTTCGAGATCTTCCTCGCGGTGCTGCGGAGCGCTGCGCACGACCAGGGGCCAGAGGCCAACGACGCCTCCCCTGCGTCGCTGGTCCTCCTCTTCGACAACCTGCAGTGGGCCGACCAGGTCTCGCTCGACCTCTGGCAGTACGTGGCGAGGCACTGCGGGGCCGCGCCGATCCTGCTGCTTGGCATGCACCGGGGCGCGCTCGAG
>JAAXUL010000938.1 GCA_013336035.1 Chloroflexales bacterium | reverse complement strand
CACGGTAGAGCGCCCGGTTGGGCGGCAGCAGCGCAAAGCACTCGCCCGGGCGCAGCTGGAGCCGCGCGGTGCGCTCGAGCGGGGCGCCGCTCACGGGGGCCGGGCCTGGCCGCCGACGATAAATCTCCGCCTCCTGCTCGCCCTGGTAGAGCCCGACCAGGCCCCAGGCGCGCGGGTCCTGGAGCAGCATCGCCGCGCCGGGGGGCAGCACCAGCACCGCCAGCGAGAGATCGCCCGTCACGGCTCGGTAGAGCAGCCGCGTGGCGCCGGTGCTCGCGCTGCCCGGTTCGGTGAGCGGCTGGCGATAGCGCTCGGGCAGCCAGGTGGGATCCGCCAGCAGGGCGGCGAAGGAGGGGCGCAGTTCGGCCAGGGCCTCGGCGGGCGGGGTCGCCGTCAGCGTCTCGCGCACCAGCCCGACCAGCTGGCGCACGACCGGCGCGTCGAACTCGTACTCGCGCGGCAGGTCCCAGCGATCCTCGCGTCGGACCATAGCGGGCAGCCTCATATGGCGTGGTAGCGCCGGCAGAGGGCATCAGAAAACGCTTACCGGCGTGCCAGGCTCTACATTCTACGCTCTACGCTCTACGCTCTGCGCTCTACGTTCGTCTCAAGCGCCCCGGGCTCGGACCCGGGGGGCGCGGGCGCGGACCCGTGTCGTAGCGGATGGGAGCGCGGGCGGTCGTTGCCAGACCGCGGGCTGGAGCTGGGGCAGGATGTGCTCGCCCAGCAGCGCAATGCTCGTCAGGGCCTGCTCCGGGCGCACCCCGGGCGGGGCGACCTCACAGACGAGCTCGTCGATGGCGCGGAAGGTCGGCTCGTGCGCCAGGGTCTGGAGCACCTGCGTGGGGGTGCCCCTGAGCAGACGCCGGGCGGTCGGCTGGCGGGCAGGTGCCGTGGCGATGCCGCGGGCCAGCTCCGCCACGCCCAGGTCGCTGTCTGCCATCACGAGCGTCAGCGTGTGCGCGACCCAGCCGGGCCGGTTGGGTACAGGAGTGCGCGCCGGCTCGCCGTGCTCCCCCACCGAGTCGGACCCATCCGGCAGCAGGAGCCCATAGCCATGGGCGCCAGCGCTTGCGACACGCGCCGGATCGACGCGCAGCTGCAGCCGCGCGGCCGGGCGGGCCCCGCGGCCGAGGCCCATCAGCGCCCCGATGTGGGCGAGCAGGGCGAGCGCGGCCTCCAGATCGTCCCCGGGCAGGCACTCCAGGGCCAGGCGCGCCCGCCCATCCGAGCGCTCGTCTAGCGCCGCGATCTGCTCCGCGAGCAGCGGGCGCAGCGGCTCAGGGGGCAGGCGCAGCACCAGCCCCAGGTCGATGCGGTCGGTGACCGCGCTCAGGTGCTCCAGCAGCCGCAGGGTCGGCAGCCGCTGGGGGGCGGGGACGACGGCGGCATCAGTGAGCCAGACGGCGCTCAGGCCGTGCAGCTCGGCGGCGACCACCTGGTTCTCCAGGTCGCGATAGCCCGGGCTGCGCAGCTGGACGGGCAGGCGGTCGTGGGGGACAAGCAGCGCGATGCGCATGGCGGCCTCCAGGGCGAGTATGGTCTAAAGTTAATATACTTTACCAATATTGTCAATATACTTTCCGCCGCGCGCTACCTGGAGGATCGACCAGGTCAGGGTTATTGTTGACAATATAGATCTATTAAGTTATATTCTCTTCATTCCACCGCCCCCGACCGAAAGGAGCAGCCCGTATGGCCACCGACACGCCCCGGCGCCGCGAGGAGCAGATCCGCCAGGATGTCCAGGACCTCCACCGGCTCGGCTACGCCCAGCAGTTCTTCCGCGAGATCGGCGGCTTCTCGAACTTCGCCCTCAGCTTCTCGATCATCTCGATCCTCACCGGGACCAGCCTGTTTGGCTACGGGCTCAAGTTCGCCGGCCCGATCGTCAACACACTGGGCTGGCCCCTGGTCAGCCTGTTCACCCTCGCCGTCGCCGCCAGCCTCGCCGAGCTGGCCTCGGCCTACCCCACCGCCGGCGGGCTCTACTTCTGGTCCTACCGCCTCGGCGGCAAGGGCTGGGCCTGGGTCACCGCCTGGCTGAATATGATCGGCCAGATCACCATCACCGCCGGGATCAATGTCCTGGCGGCCAGCTTCCTGATCAACGCCCTGGTGCGAATCCTCAACCTGCCCGCCGACCTGCCCATCCCGCTCTTCGGCTCGCTGAGCAGCTGGTACTTCCAGATCTTCGTCATGGCCCTGATCACGGTCCCGCAGGTACTGATCAACAGCTTCGGCGTGAAGCTCACCGCGTGCCTGAGCGACTTCAGCGTCTACTGGCATATTGGCGGCGTGCTGATCATCGTGCTGCTGCTGGCCTTCCTCGGGGCGCACCATAACGGCCTGGGCTTCTTCTTCCAGGCCACCACCAGCGTCAATCCGCTCGACGCCGCCACCGCCACGCTCAGCAATGGGACCAGCGGACCCGCCCTGGTGGTGGGCGACTGGGTCATCCCCTCGCCGCTGTTCGCGCTCATCCCGGGGCTGGAAGGGCTCTACCGCGCGGCGCCCTTCGGGCTGGTCTTCGCGCTCGCGCTGCTCCAGGCCCAGTGGATCTACACCGGCTACGACGCCTCGGCCCACATCGCCGAGGAGACCGTGCAGGCCCGGCGGAACTCGGCCTGGGGCGTCTTCCTCTCGGTGGCGGTCTCCGCGGTGGCCGGCTACCTGCTGCTGCTCGTGCTCACCTGGACCATCCCCAACGGCGATGTGGCGGCGACCGCGGGCGACCCCTACCCGGTGCTCTACATCGTCTACAACAACCTCTCGGCCTTCTTCGCAGCGGTCGTGACGGTGATCATCGGGGTGGCGATGTGGCTGTGCGGCTCGGCCTCGATCACCTCGATGGCGCGCATGTGGTACGCGTTCGCCCGCGACGACGGGATGCCCGGCGCGGCGCTGATCAAGCAGGTGAGCCCGCGCTTCCGGACGCCGATCTGGTCGATTGTGATCACCAGCATCCTCTCGGTGCTGATCTGCCTCTACGCGGCGGCATTCTATGTGATCACCTCGATCAGCACGATCGCCCTGTACCTGGCCTACATCATCCCGATCTATCTGAACTGGCGCAACCGGCGCCGCGGGCAGGGCGAGCACACCACCGCGGAGACGGCGCTCTGGCGCCTGGGGCGCTGGGGGCCAGCGGTGAACGTGGTCGCGATCATCTGGGTGGCCGTGATCACGGTAATCTTCAGCCTGCCGCCCAACGAGCTGGTGCTCTGGACCTTCCTGCTGCTCAGCGGGGCCCTGGCGCTCTACTGGTTCGCCTACGCCCGGCACCGCTTCACCGGCCCGACGCCGCTGGATGAGGCCGAGCTGCGCCGCATCGAGCAGGAGCTGGCGGTGCGCGCCGAGGGCAAGCCCGAGGTCGCCAGCGCGTAGGACACGGCAGGATTGTATACATTAAGAAGCTCTCCAATATTCCAACGGTAAGGGCATACTCGTTCACGAGGCTTTGGCGAGACGGCGGCCGAGGAGGCGGATCGAGGCGAGGTAAAGCCAGCTTTCGGAGTGACGTGGGTTATGGTCATAC
>JAAXUL010000238.1 GCA_013336035.1 Chloroflexales bacterium | reverse complement strand
ACCAGATCGAAGAGCTGGTCGGGCTCGAGGATGGCCGAGAGCTGCTGCGAGATAACATTCAGCGCCTGGAGCTGGAGCGCGCGCCGGTCGGCGGCGGCCGAGGCCGAGTCAAGGCTCTCGGCGATAAACTCATGGTCGCGGATCAGCTCGCGGCTGTGGGCGTCCCAGGCCCGCGCCACGGCGGTGGCAGCCCGCGCGAACAGCTCATCGAGCGCCTCGCCCAGGGCGAGGGCCTCGGCGGGGGCGGCGCCAGCGCGGGCGCGGGCGCGGACGCTGCGACAAAGCTGGTTGGTCAGGTCGAGGCCGGCCGCGAGACCTGCCCCAGGGCCTTCGGCCAGGACCAGGCCGCGCAGCTGCTCGTCGAAAAGCGCGTGGTCGCCGCGCGCCGCGCGGATGGCGGCATCATAGAGCAGAGAGACATCCACCGCGGGGCTGATCGTGACGACCTCGCCGTCCTCGGCGTTGTCAGAATCGGCGGGTAGCGCGCCAGACATGGGGGACGACATGATGTCGGTCCACAGCGGGAGCAGGTCAAGGCGCTGGGCGTCGAGCCAGGCTGCGAGGTCGATATTCATAGCCTACTCGGTGATCCGAACCGCCACAACGGTTGCGTCGTCGTTGTCCTTGCCGTGGAGATGCAGAATACGCTCGGCGAGGCGTTGAGGAGGCAGGGTGGTATCAATGGTTGTGTCGAGGTTAAGACGGCTCGAGACACCGTCGCTATATAGAACGAAGGTATCGCCAAAATTATAGCTATAGGAGAGCTTCAGCAGGCTGGGCAGCTTATAGCCGATGATCCCATTCTTCGAGATCGGCTTGATCGGCAGGGCGCTGTAGACGTGGGCACCGATGTTGCCGACGCCCATATAGCTGACGCTGCGCAGCTGCAGATTGAACGTCAGAAGGGACATGACGGCGCCCCTGGTGCCATGGAGGGCCCCATGGGCCCGCTGGAGCAGCATAGCCTGGTCGTCACCCGGCCGGGCGCGCACAACCTCGGCGGCAGCCAGGGCGGCGTGGGCGGCCTCGGCGCCGCCGCCCAGGCCATCGATCACGCAGACCAGCAGGCCGGCCGGCTCGAAGCTCGCGACCACGTAGGTGTCGCCGCTGACAGTCTGACCGGCCTTTGGGCGAACGACGGCGCCCCAGCTAACAGCCATAGATCGCTCTCCGCTGAGGCGTGGTGAGCCACTTGACGGCCCGCACACGCGTGCCCACGCCCACCGTCGACTCGATGCTAAACTCGTCCATCAGGCGGCGCACGCCAGGCAGCCCGGCGCCGAGCGTATGTGCGGTGCTATAGCCATCCTGGAGGGCCAGCTCGATATCGGCGATGCCAGGACCTGTATCGGTCGCCTCGATCACGATGCCGGCCCCGCGCACCGAGTCGCTTAGCCGGGTGAGCGTCAGCGTGCCGCCCCGGGCGTGGACCAGCAGATTGCGGGTCAGCTCGAGGATGACAATCTCGATGCGGGTGCGGTCCACCGCGCCAAAGCCCACCGCCGTTGCCAGCTCGCGGGCCCGGCTCATCGCAACATAGACGTCGACCTCGCGCTGAATAAGGCAGGGAATTGGCATCATGAAGCGCTCGTCGTCAGTCTAAGGGAGAGGCTGGGGCGCACGAAACCTTGGGCGCATTATAGCACCGGGGGTGTACCATACAGGGGCGCAAGCAGGGCAAGCAGCCTGTGGGCCTACGCCAGAGCCGGCGAGCGCCGTGGGAGCTTCCAGGTCTCGCTGTCGAGAATAATTGTCACGGGGCCCTCGTTGACCAGGGCGACGCGCATCATTGCGCCGAAGACGCCGGTCTCGACAGGGGCGCCGAGGGCGCGCAAGGCCTCGGCGTAGGCGACCACGAGCGGGGCGGCCTGGTCGGGGGGGGCGGCCTCGCTGAAGCTCGGGCGTCGCCCTTTGCGGGTGTCGGCGTAGAGCGTGAACTGCGAGATCACCAGCGCGCCCCCGCCCACGTCGATCAGCGAGCGGTTGAACTTCCCCTCATCGTCGGCGAAGATGCGTAGGCCAGCGGTCTTCTCAGCCAGGAGGCGGGCCTCCTCGGCGCTGTCGCCCTGGCCGACGCCAAGCAGCACCAGCAGGCCGGGGCCCGTGCGCCCGACAATCTGCCCCGCGACCTCGACCGACGCCTCGCTCACTCGCTGGATGACTGCGCGCATAGATGTAGTAGACCCTCGACCAGTGATGAAGGGCGAAAGCCCGAACAAAGCTCCCAGACATACTCAAAGCGCATAGGCCATTCGAGCGCCTCTAGCCGGCCTTCGTCTTTAGTCCTTCGCCTGGAGTTACGGCGAGCTGGCGGCTGGCTGCGGGCTGGGCGCGAGCGTGGCGAAGACGAGGCGGCCGGTCTGGGTCTGGTGCAGGCGTGTGACGACGACCTCGGCGGACTGGCCGATCAGGTGGCGGGCGTCCTCGACGATCACGGGGGTGCCGTCATCAAGGTAGCCGACGCCCTGCTGGCGCGCGTTGCCCTCGTTGCGGATCGTCAGCATGAGGCGCTGCTCCTGGATGACCAGCGGGCGCACGGCCTCGCTCAATATATTCAGGCTGAGCACCTTGACGCCCTGGAGGGCGGCGACCTTGTTGAGGTTGAAATCATTGGTGATGATCGGACAGCCGTACTGGCGGGCCAGGGCCACAAGCTTGTCATCGACCTTGGTGGCCCCGGAGACCTCGACGTTGACCACCTCGACGGGCAGGGGCGACTGGCGCTGCATCTCGTTGAGCAGCTCGAGGCCGCGGCGGCCCTTGCTGCGCCGCAGGTCGTCGGCCGAATCGGCCAGCTGCTGCAGCTCGGCGAGCACAAAGGCAGGCACGATCAGGCTGCCCTCGAGGAAGCCCGTGCGAACGACGGCGGCGATCCGCCCGTCGATAATGGCGCTGGTATCGAGCAGCAGGCGCCGAGGGGGCGGCGGCACGCTGTCGGGGGCGGGCAGGGACTGGGCGTCCAGCCGTGGGCGCAGGCCCTTGAGCAGCTCGGCCATATCGTGGCGGCGCACGGAAAAGATCGAGCCGCCGACATAGGCGAGGGCCCCGGCGGCCACGAGGGGCAGGAACTGGCTGAAGGGGGCGGGCAGGCTCGACAGGGGCACGGCCAGCAGTACGGCAAAGACGAGGCCGATCATTGCCCCGGCGCCCACCAGCAGCAGATCGGGCAGGGGCACGCTGCGCGAGCGGCGCAGCAGGTCACCGATCGGGTCGATCGTCAGGCGCGGAGTGACGAGCAGGCCGAGGCCGGCGCCAGCGAGGGTGAGCAGCTGGGTGGCGAACTGCTGCAGCTCATCGGGGCGGGGGCTCGAGAGGGAGCGGCCAACGGACCAGCCTATATAGGCCAGGGCCAGCATGCCCACGATCCGCGCCACGAAGTTGAGGCTGACTTTCATATGGTTTCGCCCGACATCGAACAGGCGCGCAGAGAGCGTCTATTGCTTGCGGGCCAACAGATCAACCACCTCAGCCAGCGAGCGGGCGGGCATCTGGCTCAGGCCGCTAAGCGCGCCGGCCGGGGCGGTCGCGGGCACGACGGCCCGGGTGAAGCCGAGCTTAGCCGCCTCGGCGAGGCGCCGGTCGAGCTGGCTAACGCTGCGCAGCTCGCCTGAGAGGCCCACCTCACCGACCAGCACCAGGTCGCTCTCGATGCGCTGGTTGCGATATGACGAGGCGATGGCCACGGCCACGGCCAGGTCGGCGGCGGGCTCGCCGATGCGCAGCCCGCCGACAATGTTGACGTATAGATCCTGATTAAAGAGCGGCAGGCCGACCCGCTTCGTGAGCACCGCCGTGAGCATCAGCAGGCGGTTGAGGTCGAAGCCGTTGGTGGTGCGGCGGGGCTGGGCGCTGCCCGTGGTCGAGGTGAGGGCCTGGACCTCGACCAGCAGCGGGCGGGTGCCCTCCATCATCACGGCCACGGTCGAGCCGGGGCTGCCGACGCTGCGCTCGGCCAGGAAGACCTGCGAGGGGTTGGGCACCTCGCGCATGCCGTCGCCGGCCATCTCGAAGACGCCGACCTCGTTGGTCGAGCCGAAGCGGTTCTTCACGCCGCGCAGCAGGCGGTACTGGTGGAAGCGGTCGCCCTCGAGGTAGAGCACCACATCGACGATATGCTCGAGCACGCGGGGCCCGGCGATGGCGCCTTCTTTGGTAACGTGGCCCACCAGGAAGATGGGGATGCCGAGCTCCTTGGCGAGCTGCATCAGGCGCAGGGCGCCCTCGCGCACCTGCGAGACGCTGCCGGCGGCGCTGCTCAGCTCCTCGAGGTAGACCGTCTGGATCGAGTCGACGATCACCATGCCGGGGCGCAGCTCGCGGATCTGCTGCAGGATGGTGTCGAGGGAGGTCTCGGAGTAGACGTAGAGGTCGTCGGCGTCCATACCGAGGCGCTCGGCGCGCAGCTTGATCTGCTGGGCCGACTCCTCGGCGCTGACGTAGAGCGCCGTGCCGACTTTGGCGGCGAAGTGGGCCGCCACCTGGCCCAGGATGGTGGACTTCCCGACGCCAGGATCGCCGCCGATCAGCACGACCGAGCCGGGCACCAGGCCGCCACCGAGGACGCGGGAGAGCTCCTCGGTGTAGACGGGGAGGCGCTGGAAGCCGCCGATGGGCACGTCGCGCAGGCGGATAGGGCGAGCGCCGGCGCTGCCGCTCTCGCGGATGCTGCCCCGGCCGCCGGGCGTAGCCTCGACCTGCTCGACGAGGCTGTCCCAGGTGCCGCAATCGGGGCACTTGCCCATCCAGCGGGTCTGCTGGGCGCCGCACTGCTGGCAGACAAAGATGGTGCGTGGCTTCGCCATAGGGGCATTATACCACGCGCCTATGCGGCGCGGGCCTCTTTCGAATATTTGTTCGCATATAGAGGAAGTAAGGGGCTAACGCCGAAGGGGCGCAGCCTGCTGCGCCCCTTCGATAGTCGCCCGTGCGGCGGCAGCCGCTACTCCACCAGAGCCGGGCTCTCTTCGGGGGTGGGCGTCTCAGCGACCTGGACCTGGCTATCGCTCTCGATCTGACGCTGCGAGCGCAGAAGCAGATCGTCGCCCTCGGTGTTGACCACGATCGTATCGCCCTCTAGGAAGCGCCCATCGAGCAGGCCCTCGGCCAGAGGGTCCTCGATCAGGTTCGTGATGATCCGGCGCAGGGGGCGAGCGCCGAAGGCCGGGTCGTAGCCGCGCCTGGCCAGGAGGTCGAGGCCGTCCTGGCGGACGTCGAGGCGCATCTGGTGCTCGTCGAGCTGCCGCTGCACCCGCCTGAGCATCAGGGTTGTGATCTGCTGGATCTCCTGGTTGGTCAGGGGGTGGAAGATGATCGTCGCGTCGATGCGGTTGAGGAACTCGGGGCGGAACAGGGCCTTGAGCGCATCATCGACCTTGCGACGCATGTCGGTCTGGTCGATCTCGTCGGCGTTGCCGCCGAAGCCGATCCGGCTGGCGCGGCGGATATGCTCGGTGCCGACGTTCGAGGTCATGATGATGATCGTGTTGCGGAAGTCAACCTTGCGGCCCTTGCCGTCGGTGAGGTTGCCGTCCTCGAGCACCTGGAGCAGCAGGTTGAAGGCGTCCGGGTGGGCCTTCTCGATCTCGTCGAAGAGGACCACGCTGTAGGGCTTGCGGCGCACCGCATCGGTGAGCTGGCCGCCCTCGCCGTAACCGACGTAGCCGGGGGGCGAGCCGACCAGGCGCGAGGTAGTGTGGCGCTCCTGGAACTCGGACATATCGATCTTGATCAGGCTCTCCTCAGAGCCGAACATGAACTCGGCCAGGGTCTTAGCCAGCTCGGTCTTGCCGACGCCGGTGGGGCCGAGGAAGATAAAGCTGCCGATGGGGCGCTTAGGGTCCTTCAGGCCGGCACGAGCGCGCCGAACGGCCTTCGAGATAGTGACGATGGCCTCCTGCTGACCGACGACGCGGTTGTGCAGGAAGTCCTCCATCTGCATCAGGCGCATGGTCTCGTCGCCCTTGAGGCGGGTGACGGGGATGCCCGTCCACATACCGACCACCTCGGCGATATCCTCCTCGGTGACGTAGGGGCGCTCGGCGATACGGTCCTCGCCGCCGGCGGCCCCGATATCGGCCTCAATGGCCGTGATGCGGCCCTGCATGCGCTCCTCGCGCTCGCGCAGGTCGCTGGCGAGGTCGAACTGCTTATCCTCGAGGGCGGCCTCGCGCTCTTTGCGCAGGGCCTCGAGGCCGCGCAGGGCGTCACGGAGCTGAGGCGGGGTAGCGCTGCGGTACATGCGCACGCGGCTGGCGGCCTCGTCGATCAGGTCGATGGCCTTATCGGGCAGCTGGCGGTCGGGCACATAGCGAGCCGAGAGGGCCGCGGCGGCCTTGATCGCCTCGTCGCTGATCTGGAGCTGGTGGAAGTCCTCGTAGCGCGACTTGATACCGCGCAGGATGAGCACCGTATCCTCGAGGGTGGGCTCATCGACCTGGACTGGCTGGAAGCGGCGCTCGAGGGCAGCGTCACGCTCGATATACTTGCGGTACTCGTCGAGGGTAGTCGCGCCGATCGTCTGCAGCTCGCCGCGGCTCAGGGCGGGCTTGAGGATGTTGGCGGCGTCGAGGGTGCCCTCGGCCCCGCCGGCGCCGATGATCGTGTGGAACTCGTCGATGAAGAGGATGCAGCGCGTCTCTTTAATCTCGTCGATCACGCGCTTGAGGCGCTCCTCGAACTGGCCACGGTACTTCGTGCCGGCCACCAGGGCGCCCATATCGAGCGTGACGACGCGCTTGCCCTTGATGCTGTCGGGCACATCGCCCTGGATAATCCGCTGGGCCAGGCCCTCGACGATAGCCGTCTTGCCGACGCCGGGCTCGCCGATCAGGGCCGGGTTGTTCTTGGTGCGGCGGCTGAGAATCTGGATGACGCGCTCGATCTCGTGCTGGCGGCCAATGATCGGGTCAAGGCGGCCGGCCTCGGCCATCTCGGTCAGGTCGGTGCCGAGGGCGTCGAGGTAGGGCGTCTTCGACTGGCGCTGGGCGGCGGCCTGGCCAGGGACACCGGCGCGCTGCTCGGCGGTGCCCGCGGTGCCGTGGCGCAGCACGCGCATCACCTGGTTGCGCACCTGCTCGAGGCTGACGCCCATGATGTCGAGCACCCCGGTGGCCACGCCCTCGCCGTTGCGGACGAGGCCCAGCAGCAGATGCTCGGTGCCGATATAGTGGTGGTTGAGGCGGCTCGCCTCCTCGATCGCGTACTTAATCACTTTCTGAGCGCGGGCGGTGAGCTCCTGGTCGGTGACGGGCGTACCCTCGCCCATTCCGACGATGAACTCTACGGCGCTGCGGGCCTGGGCCAGCTTGACCCCCAGATCGTCGAGGACGCGCGCCGCGATCCCCTCGCTCTCGCGGATGAGGCCGAGGAGGATATGCTCGGTGCCTATATAGGGGTGGTTGAATGAGCGCGCCTCTTCATGCGCGAGCTGTAGCACCTGCTTGGCCCGCTTCGTAAACTTACTGTAGAGGTCAGACATTGTGTTCTCCACTAGCTATCCCAGGGAACAACCGCAGGCTACTCCTCCGTGGGGGGCTCGAGGTCGGCGGCTTCCTCTTCGCCAACCTCGCGCTGGAGGCGGAGGCTCAGGCCCATCCGCTTGCGGGCCGGGTCGATGCGGATGATGCGGGCCTGGATAACCTGGCCCTCGGCGACGACCTCCTTCGGGTGCTGGATGCGCTCGTCGCCCATCTCGGAGATATGGATCAGGCCCTCGATGCCGTCTTCGATCCGGGCGAAGGCCCCGAACGAGGCGAGCTGAGTGATCGTGCCCTCGACGATCTGGCCGAGCTGGTAACGCTCGCCGGCCCTGGTCCAGGGCTCGCTCTGGGTGCGCTTGATCGACAGGGCGATACGCTTGCGCTCGTTATCGATGCTGAGGATATAGACCTGCACCTTGTCGCCGACCTTGAGCACCTCGCCAGGGTGCTTGACCCGGCTCCACGAGATCTCGGAGAGATGGACGAGGCCGTCGGCGCCGCCGATATCGACGAAGGCGCCGAAGTCGCAGACCGAGCTGACAGTGCCGGTGCGGACGTCACCCTCCTGGAGGCGGGCGAGCAGCTCGTCCTTCTTGATCTCGCGCGACTCCTGAACGGCCTGGCGCTCAGAGAGGATGAGCCGGTTGCGGTTGCGGTTGATCTCAATCACCTTGAGCGACAGATCGGTGTTGACCATCTTGGCCATATCCGACTGCTTCTGGGTGTCGGGGCCGCGGCTGATGCCGGTGACCTGCGAGGCGGGCACGAAGCCGCGCACGCCATCGAGGTTGACAAGCAGGCCGCCCTTATTATAGTTGACCACCCGGGCAGTGATCACATCGCCCTTCTCGAAGGCCGTCTGCAGCACGCGCCAGCTGCGCTCCTGGCGGGCCTTATCGACCGACAGGATGGCGCGGCCCTCTTTATCCTCGGACTGCACGACGAAGACCAGGAGGAGATCGCCGACCTGCAGGGCGACCCGATCCTCGGGGGCGAGGGACTGCATCTCGCGCGAGGGGACGATCCCCTCGGCCTTGGCGCCAATATCGACCAGGATCTCGTCGCGGTCGACGCGCATGATCTTACCGTCGACCGTGTCCCCGTACTTCAGGTTACGGTAGTCGTGCGCGGGATCTCTGAGGAACTGCTCCATCAGAGCCAGGTCCTCAGCCTCGAGGGCAATGCCATTCTCGACGCTTCCAGGCGCGATTGGCGCGTCAGAGCCGGCAGCGTTCCCCATCAGTTCTTCCATGCGCCGTCCTTCGTACAGAGCGACGGACCCCCGAAGACGCGACTAGGAATATAAAAACAGTCGTCTGCATTATACGTCGCTGCTGGTCAAAGCGCAAGGGTATATGCCCATCCAGGGCGTTGTGATGCGGAGTACAGCTACTTACCCTGGAGGGGAACCACGAAGGCCGGGGGATGGGCGGCGCCAGCGGGCAGGCGGGCGGCCGGACGGGCGGGCGCGAAGCCGAGGCGCCGCAGGCCCAGATAGGCGTCCTCGTTGCAGACTAGCACCTCATCGCCGGCAAGGCTCTGGAGCGCAAGGGCCTGCTCGATGGGGGCGCCGACAACGGTGAGGCCCAGCCCGGGGAGCACGACAACACGCCCCTGGCCGCTGGCGAGGATGAGGCGGGGGCGCTGTCCAGGCGGGCTAGCAGACCAGGCGCTGGCGAAGGCCTGGGCGGCGTGGTGAGCTCCCCGCAGCGCCGCGGGGCCATCCTGCTGGCCAAGCACGCCGAAGATCAGCACGACCCCCTCGCCCCAGCGGGCGAGCAGGGCGTCGTAGAGCTGGGCCTGGTAGAGCGCGGTGTAGGCCGTATCGCGCAGATGGGCGACCGAGTCGCCCCGCCCGGCCAGGGCCAGCACGGCCACATCGCAGGGCAAGCCGTCCTGAGGCAGGCTCATATCGGCCAGACGCGCCGCGCCGGCCACGGGCAGGGCCGGCAGCATATGGCGCAGGCGCTGCTCGGCCCGGCGCTGCTGGAGCAGCCGGTTCAGCGCGTGGCATAGCTCGCCCCAGGCCCCGTCGGCCACCTCGAGCTTGGCGTCGGGCAAACGCTTCGCGTCAGCTTCGCTAACGGCGGCGGCCACCGTGGCCGCCAGGCCGCGCAGGTCGGCGGCGAGCGCCGCCTGCTCCCAGAGCATGAGCGCGCCGGCGATGAGGATGGCGGGCAGGGCGAG
>JAAXUL010000937.1 GCA_013336035.1 Chloroflexales bacterium | reverse complement strand
ATGGACCGGAATACCTGACCTTAGCGGATCTCGAGCAGCTGCCGGCGACCGAATCCCTGCCATCCACGGGTCGCCCAGGTGAGGATCAGCGGTGTGACCAGCGTCCAGCCGCCGGTATAGCCCGATGCCGTCGCCAGCATATTCCAGGCCGGGGCCACCAGCGCATCTACCACTTGTGGGGCAAGGTTCGTCGTCGCTGCCAGTTGTCGCCCGGCCGCCAACAGCGCGTTCTACCGACAGACCGACACCTAACTCAACGACCTGACCTGGTGGCACGCGCTGGGCGAGGACGACAGCGCGCTGGTCCAGGTCGAGGCCCTCGAGGTCGCGCTGGCCCACCACGCCCGCACGGCGCTGGATTTTGGCAGCGGGATCGGCTCGCTGGGCCTACTGCTGGCCCAGCACGGACTGTGCGTCACCCTGGCCGAGCTCAACCCGCGCCTGAACGACTACGCCCGCTGGCGCTTCACCCGGCGCGGCCTCGCGGCCGGCTTCCTCGACCTGCCGGCGGGCGCCCCTGCGCTCCCCGCGCAGGCCTTCGACTTTATCAGCGCCGTCGATGTGCTGGAGCACCTGCCAAACCCGGCGGCGACGCTGGCGGCCCTCGCCGCGGCCCTGCGCCCAGGGGGGACGCTCTACATTCACCTTCCCGGCGCGCCCGGCCCTAACCACCCGATGCATCTCTGGCATCAGCCGGGGCTGCTGCTGCGCCACCTGCGCGGCGCCGGCCTCTGGCTAGAGCGGCACGACGCTAGCCTGGGGCAGGGCGGCGGCTCGACCTTGGTCCTGCGGCGCGGCGAGGGCCCGCGCTACCAGCTCAACCGTGGCCTGGAGCTGCTCGCCGACGAGCAGGGCGGCGTGGTGCTCTCGCGGCGCCCGCTCGTGGCCCTGCGCCTCAACCTGCAGGCCTTTGGCCTGCTGGCGGGCCTCGACGGCGGCAGCACGGCCCTCGATCTGGTGGCTGATCAGCGCGCCCTGCCGCTCAACACGGCCACCAGCTTCCTGGACGGCCTGGCCCAGCGGCGCCTGCTGCTCCGCCGGCCGCCGCCCCCGGCGGCGTGGCCGTCGGCCTCGATCATCGTGCCGGCCCACGGGCGCCCGGCCGCGACCCGTGCCTGCGTCGAGTCGCTGCTGGCGCTGGACTACCCGGCCGGCCGGCCCGAGGTGATCGTGGTGGACGACGCCTCCGATCCGCCGCTGGCGCCGGCCCTGGCCGGGCTGCCCGTGCGGACGATCCGCCACGAGGTCAACCACGGCCAGTCGGCCGCCCGCAACCACGCGGCGGCCCTGGCGAGCGGCGAGGTGCTGGCCTTCATCGACAACGACTGCGTCGCCGCCCCCGGCTGGCTGCGCAGTCTGGTCGCGGCGCTGGACGAGCCCGGGGTGGAGCTCGCGGGGGGGCGGGTTATGGCGCCGCCGCCCAGCGGCCCGGTGGCCGCCTTCGAGGCGGTGCGCTCGCCGCTCGATATGGGCCCCGTCAGCGGGGTGGTCGGGCCTGGAGAGCCGATCAGCTACATGCCGTCGTGCAACCTGGCGGTGCGGCGCGATCTGCTGCTGCGCATCGGCGGCTTCGACCCGGCGATGACCCTGGGCGAGGATGTCGATCTGATCTGGCGGGCGCTGCGGGCCGGGGCCGGGGCGCGCTACCTGGCCGAGGGCCAGGTGATCCACCACCACCGCGTGCGGCTTGGGGCGCTCCTGCGGCGCCGGGCCGACTACGCCTCGTCCGAGGCCGACCTGCAGCGGCGGCACCCCGAGGGCCGGCGCACCATGGTGCTGCCGGGCGTGACGGTCTTACTCCTCGCGGCCCTCGTGGTCGCCGGCAGCGCCTGGCCGCTCAGCCTGCTCCTCTGCGCCTGGGCCCTGGGTCGCCTGGCGCACGAGATCTGGCAGAAGCAGCGCGACCTGGGGCGGAACGGCGTGCGCCTGCCGACCCGCCAGGTGATCGGCGCCGTCTTGCACGCGCACCGGGCCGCGCTCTACCATCTGGGGGCCAACGTGACGCGCTACTACAGCCTGCCGCTGCTCGCCGCCGCGCTGCTCTGGCCCCACCTGCTGTCGGCGGCGGCGATCCTGCTCCTGACCCCGCCGGCCATCGACTACTACCGGCTGCGACCACGGCTGTCGCTGCCGCTATTCACCGGCCTGTACTGGCTCGAGCTGACGGCCTACCAGCTTGGGGTGTGGGCCGGCTGCTGGAGGTGGCGCACCCTGCGGCCGCTGCTGCCGGCGCTACGGCTGGGCCGCTAAATGCTTCTCGGCAGAGGCTGCGGCAGGGCGGGTCTCAGGGAGGGCAAGCCCTCCCTGAAAACAACCCTTTCCGGTCTTTCGCGTGCCGCAGACAGGGCCTGCGAGCATTTAGCCGCTGGCGGATCTTATGATCTATACCCGCGTTACCATATCGCACACAGGAGGACGACAATGCCAAGGTTCATCATCGAGCGGAACATCCCCGAGGTTGGGGCCTGGCCGGCAGAGACGCTTCACGACGTGGCCCAGAAGTCGAACGGCGTGCTCTGCGACATGCAGGCGGCCGGGAGCAGCATCCAGTGGGTGCAGAGCTACGTCGTCGAGGACAAGATCTTCTGCGTCTACCTCTCGCCGGACAAAGCGGCCCTGCTCGACCATGCGCAGCGCGGCGGCTTCCCCGCGAACAACATCTTCGAGGTCAAGGCGGTGATTGACCCAACCACGGGCGAGTGACGGCCTTGTCACAGCCTGTCGTGCTGCTCACCGGAGCCTCGGCCGGGGTGGGCCGCGCCACGGCCGAGCTGCTGTCGGGCAGCGGCTTCCGTGTCTTCGGCACCAGCCGCGCGGCCTGCCCGGATCCCGCGCTGCCCTATACGCTGCTGCCCCTTGATGTGCGCAGCGACGAGTCGGCCGCGGCCTGCGTGCGGGCCGTGCTAGAGCAGGCCGGGCGGCTCGACGTCTTGATCAACAACGCCGGCCACGGCCTCAGCGGGGCCCTGGAGGAGGCGAGCATCGCCCAGGCCCGGGCGCTGTTCGAGACCAACTTCTTCGGGGCGGTGCGCATGGTCAACCAGGTGCTGCCGATTATGCGCGGCCAGCGCGGCGGCATCATCGTCAACGTCAGCTCGCTGGTCGGGCTGACCGGGATGCCTTTTGAGGGTTTCTACGCGGCCAGCAAGCACGCCCTGGAGGGCTACAGCGAGACCCTGCGCCTCGAGCTGAGCGCCTTCAACATCCGAGTGGCGCTGGTCGAGCCGGGCGGGGTCCGCACTAGCTTTGGGCGCGCGCTACAGCCGGTCGCCCGGCCCATCGACGACTACGCAATCTTGGGGAGCCACGGGGCCGCCTACTTCATCGGATCGGTCGAGTCTGGCATCGACCCGCGCCTTGTCGCATGGACGATCCTGCGCATCCTGCGTGCCCGCGAGCCCCGTCTGCGCTACCTGGTCGGGGCGGACGCGCGCCTGATCAGCTTCGGCAAGCGGCTGCTGCCGGACGCCTGGCGCCAGGCGATCCTCCGCTGGCAGTTCAGGCTGGGGCGACGCCCACCGTCCGCGCCCGCCGCTTTCGCC
>JAAXUL010000936.1 GCA_013336035.1 Chloroflexales bacterium | reverse complement strand
CCGGGAGCGAGGCGTCGCTGATGAGCACCTCGCACGGGGCCGGGCGGCGCGGCTCGCGCACCTGGGCCAAGAACACCATCGCGATGGGCGCGGTGCGCCGCGCCCTGGCCGAGCGGGATGTGCTGGCCGAGGGGGTCTCGGCCGACGAGTCGCCCTTCGCCTACAAGGACATCGAGCGCGTCATCCGGCTCCAGGAGGAGGCCGGGCTGCTCACGCGCGTCGCCCGGATGCGGCCAATCGCGGTGCTGATGGCCGGCGAGGAGGGCGTGGACTGAGGCTTATGCACGCCTGTCGGCCAACTGTCAGCTAACCGTCGGTCTCATGCCCGTAACACATCTGGCCCCCCCGGTGCACTATGTGCAATATATGCAGGCGGCGAATGCTGCGCGGGAAGGGGGAGGTCAATGAGATTGAGAAACTACCTGATGGTTGCCTTGCTCGCGGCGCTGCTGGCCGGATGCGGCGGCGCGACGGGGCAGGTGGCCCTTGCCGGCAAGGCGCGGCCGGCGCCTCTGGCGGCCCCGATGCAGCCGGCCGGCGACCAGCCCCTGCGAGGTGAGGCGCGCCCTAGCGGCGCCCAGCCCCTCGCGGCCACCATGCAGCCTGTGGGACAGCCGTAAACTGGCATAGCTCTTGCGCTAACAGACTATGAGGCCCCGCTGACCCCAGGGTATAGCCCGGGGCCGGCGGGGCCTCTGACGTTAGCCCCTGGCCTTCGGCTTGCGCCTGTCGAGGGCGTGGTGCGTCTCGACCAGCAGGCGCTCGGTGGTCTCCCAGCTGATACAGCCGTCGGTGAGCGAGACGCCGTACCTGAGCGCAGAGCGGTCGGCCAGCATTGGCTGCTTGCCCTCGACGAGGTTGCTCTCGACCATCATGCCGACGATGGGGGTGGGCTGGGTGACGATCTGCTCGATCACCTTGTACCAGACGGTCTCCTGGCGGCGGAAGTCGCCCTCGGCGTTAGCGTGGCTACAGTCGATCATCACGGCCGGGTGCAGGTTGGCCTCGCGCATAAGGCGGGCGGCCTGGACGACGTGCTCCTCCTGGTAGTTGGGGCCGTGACGCCCGCCGCGCAGGATGACGAAGCCGTCGGGGTTGCCGGTGGTCTTGACCACAGCGCTGCGCCCGTCTTCGGTGATGCCGAGGAAGCTGTGCTGGCCGGCAGCTGAGACGCAGGCGTTGACGGCGACCTGTATGCCGCCGTCGGTGCCGTTCTTGAAGCCCACCGGCATCGAGATGCCGCTGGCGAGGGCGCGGTGGGTCTGAGCCTCGGTGGTGCGCGCGCCGATCGTCGCCATGCTGATCTGGTCGTCGAGGTACTGGGGGCTGATCGGGTCGAGCATCTCGGTCGCCACGGGCAGGCCCATGGTGTTCAGCTCGAGCAGCAGCTCGCGGGCGACGGTCAGGCCGGCGCTCATATTGAAGCTGCCGTCGAGGTGGGGGTCATTGATCAGGCCGCGCCATCCGACTGTGGTGCGCGGCTTCTCGAGGTAGGCCCGCATCACGATCACGAGCTGGTCGGCCAGCTCGTCATGCAGGCGCACCAGGCGCCGGGCGTAGTCGAGTGCCGCCGCGGGGTCGTGGATCGAGCAGGGCCCGATCACGACGAGCAGGCGCGCGTCCTCGCCGCGCAGCACGCCCCGGATCGCGGCGCGTGCTCTGGTCACCGTGCTGGCCGCCTCGGGCGTCAGGGGGAGGCTGGCCTTCAGATCGAGAGGCGCCAGCAGCGGGAGCATCTCTCGCACGTGCAGGTTGGCCACCTGGCGCGAGAGGTTCTTGGCATCATCCATACTTGTACCCAGTGGAAAAGGAGTAGCCCCGCTACAGTATAGCCGAGAAGGGCAGGGCCAATGATCTATGGGGCGCCTATGCCGGAGGCGCACATGGCAGCCGCGGTGGATGTCTACTGCTTTCGCTCACGGTTTTGCGCCCCCGAGATATTTGCAGGAATGGATCACTATAGTACACTACAAGCTACTAGCGTGAGCGATCCGTTCTAGGGACGAGAGGCGACAGCGATCTTCGCCCCGCCGCACTACAGAAAGGAAGAGCGTATGGTTCCCTGTCATAGTGGGCAACAGATGACCGACGCCGATCTGCTGGGCCGCCTGCTGGCGGGCGTCTGCGAGCTTGACGAGCGTCTGCTCGAGGATCTTCTGGCCGCGGGCCTGCCCGCCGAGGGGGCGGCGCGCCGGGCGACGCGGGGCTGGTGGCACGGGGGCACGGCCCTGCTGCTGGGCAGCGCGCTTGTCCTGGGCTCAGCCCAGAGCGTCGCGGCCCACGAGGTGACGGCGCCCGCCACTGTGGCGAGCCGTGGTGTGGGCGCGGTGGCCTCGATAGCGGCCAGTGTCACAGGGGGGGCGGCCATCGAGGCCGCCGCGCAGGCGAGCATCGCCCGCGCGGCCATCGCCGCCGAGACCGTCCTGCTCATCCCTGAGCTCGGCGTCGAGGCCCAGCAGGGCACGCAGACCGGCCAGCTCTACACGGTGCAGCCGGGCGACACCCTCTGGTCGATCGCGCAGCGCTTCTACGGCAGCGGCGCAAGCTGGCAGATAATCTACAATGCCAACGCTAACCTGATCGCAGACGCAAACTGGATCTACCCCGGCCAGGTGCTCACCGTCCCGAGCGGGCCCGCCCTCGTCGGCACAGCCACACCCACACCCGGGCTCAGCGGCACCTTCACACCTGCGAACAGCGCCGGCCAGACGGGCCAGGGCATGGGCCAGTACACGGTGAAGCCCGGCGACAGCCTCTGGTCGATCGCCCAGCTCGCCTACGGCGACCCCGGCCGCTGGGTCGACATCTACAACGCCAACGTGGCCATCATCGGCGCCGACCCGGGCCTGATCTTCTCGGGCACCGTGCTCACCATACCATAGGGCGGCTGAGGCCCACTCCCCCCTCTCCCGCTGCGCAGGCGCGGGGGGAGTGCCAGATCTAGCCGAGGTGCTTGACGAGGCGCCAGCGGTTCTCGCCGGGGGTGGTCTCGTAGCGCAGCTCGTCGAGCAGGGTGCGGGCGAGGAAGAGACCGTAGCCGTGGACATGCACCTGGTCCAGGTCGGGGTCAGACACCAGGTCGGGGTCGAAGGCGGCGCCGCTATCGCGCAGCTCGATCACCATACGCCGCGGGCCATACTCGACGGTGAGCTGGGCGACAATGCGCCCATTGCCGCCGCCATAGGCGTGGCGCACAATATTCGAGCCGATCTCCTGGGCGGCGAGCTGAATGCTGTAGGTCGTGTGCGAGGGCTCGGGCACATTTGCCGCGCGATCGACGAGCTCGGCGATGCACTCGCTAAGGATGTGCAGGTAGGCGGCGGCGGCAGGTATATCGAGCCAGATACGCTCCGCGCTCATGGGGCTCCCCTGTGCGAGTGGCAAGGCCAGACGGGCGGCCCGCGCCGGGCCTGCCACCATAGTACGGCACGGGGCACCCCCCTACAGACGGTGCTAAAATGACGTTCGGGTTACAATCCTTAGACAAGGTTCGTAACCGAGTTACGCTTTCAGCCGCTGCCCGCGGCGGGGGCGCGGGGCCTGCGG
>JAAXUL010000935.1 GCA_013336035.1 Chloroflexales bacterium | reverse complement strand
GGCACGGTGGACCAGGTCGAGCTGGCCGGGCTGAATGTGCGCCACTAAGCTCTGCGCCTCTACGGGCTGGCCGGCAAGGTGGTGGTGATCGACGAGATCCATGCCTACGACGCCTATATGAGCACCATTCTGGCCCATACCCTGAGCTGGCTGGCCAGCCTCGGCTGCTCGATCATTCTGCTCTCGGCGACCCTGCCGGCGGCTCGGCACCGTGACCTGGCCAGCGCTTTTCTGCGCGGCCTGGGCGGCCAGACCGCGCCAGAGCTTCCCGCCGATCCTCCCTACCCTGCCCTGGCGCTCTATCACACGGATGGTCAGCGCCACGAGACCTGCGCCGTCTTCCGGGGCGAGCAGCGCTTCACCCTGCGCCTGGTCCAGCAGCGTGAGCCTGCCGATGACGCGCGCTACCTGCTCGACCTTGTGCGAGATGGCGGCGCGGTGGCCCGGCTCTGCAACCGGGTTGATGATGCCCAGGCGATCTACGCGGCCCTGCACAGCCAGCTTCCTGCCGATAGCCGGGTGCTGCTCCACGCGCGCTTCCCGCTGAAGGATCGCCAGGATCATGAGCGGCAGATCGGACAGCTGGTTGGCAAAGACACGGTGCGTGGCCCTGGCCAGCCAATGATCATTGTCGGCACCCAGGTGCTCGAGCAGTCCTCGACTATGACGTAGATGTGATGGTAAGCGACTTCGCGCCGATCGATCTGCTGCTCCAGCGGGCCGGCCGGCTGCACCGCCATAGGCGCTTCGGGCGGCGCCCGCCGCGCCACGCCTCCCCCGTGCTCGAGGTGACTCTACCCCTCGATGCCGAGGGCAAGCCGGTGTGGGAGCGCTGGGCGCCGATCTACGCGCCCTACATCCTCTGGCGCTCGTGGGCGACCTTGCGCGGCGGGATGGCGGACGATCAGCGCGAGATCGTGCTGCCCCGCGACTACCGCCGGCGCAAGAAGAACCTGCCCTCTTCGACTAGCCGAAGTACCCGCCGACGATAAACGCCGCCATGATCAGGAGCAGCATCGCGAAGGGGTTATTCACTATCATGAAGCGGAGAAAGTTCTTGTGGGTGGGCTCCCGGTACAGCTGAACCTGGCTGGGGATAGGGGCGGCCAGCGCCAGCGCGACGACCGCAGTCGCCCACAGCTGGCCCGCCAGCAGCGCCATAAGGGCGATCACTAGCTCGAAGATGCCGATGACCAGAAACGAGACGATCAGGGTCCGGCGGACGCCCAGGGCCACGGTCATCGACCGCAGACCGTGCCTGCGGTCACCCTCGACGCTCTTGATATCGTTGAGGAAGAGCAGGCCCGCGGCCAGGGCGCTCCCGGCCAGGGCGATGACCAGGCTGGGCCAGGTGAGCGGCGCGAAGATCAGGTGGCCGCCCACCCAGGTCAGAAAGATATACCCGAAGCCCACGGCGGGCGGGCCCAGCCAGTAGCGCTGCTTGAGCTTGAACGGCGGGACGCTGTAGGCGGCGGCCAGGGCCAGGCTAACCGCCGCCAGCACCGGGACCCAGACGCTCTGCCGCGCCAGGAGGAGCGCGACCGCCATCGTGGCGAGGCCGAGCCCGATCCAGTTCAGCCGGGCCGCGCCGAGGGTGACGCGTCGCGATGGGATCGGGCGGGAAGGGTCATTGATCGCGTCCAGCTCACGATCAAAGTAATCGTTGATGCTCTGGCTGAAGCCGGTCCCCAGGGGGCCGCACATGATCGCCGCCGCCCCCACCAGGAGCAGATCGCCGCCGTCAGTGAGCTGAAAGCCCGGGTCGCCATGGCCAGCCGCGATTGCGCCGCAGAGCACCACCAGCATCGGGGCGATCCATGTCACCGGGTCGGCCAGCTCGAGGTGCGCGCGCATATGCTGGATGAGCGCCCCTCGCTTTGTGGGCAGCTTGTGGACTATATGCTTTGCCATAGGGTACACCCTCAACAAGGCGAACAGCTCGATGGGTCGAGATGACATACTTTACCGCAAGTCGGGTTATCGCGTGCGCGTTCTGGTTCGAACTGACTTGTATACTGGCTGCGGATGGCCTGAGGCTGTTCGTATGTCACGCCGGCACAGAGACGTTACACCCAACATCCCAAAAGGAGCTTGTCCAATGACAACAGGGACGAATCAGCGTATACCCCTGCAGATTCTCGCGGCCGACCGCGAGACCCTCCTGGCCCTCCTGAGTCTGAGCGACTACACCCCGATCAAGCCGGACTGCACCACGGCGGCGCTTCAACAGCTCGAGGCCGAGCTAACGCAGGCAGAGAATGCCGAGATCATCGCCCGGCGGGCCCTCGAGATCGCCCGCGAGCAGGCAGTGCGGGCTGGCCGCGTCTTCCACGGCGCTATGCTGTCCGCCAAGGCCCAGGTGATCGCCCAGTACGGCGAGGACTCGCCCGCGCTCCACGCGGTCGGGCGCAAGCAGAAGTCCGAGCGCCGGCGTCCAAAGCGGCGCACCGTCTCTATGCCGGCGCAATAGCGCCCGGCTAAGGCCCACCTCAGCCATCCACCACCGGTATGCCTGAATATGAAGGCTCTGCCGGCAGCGCCCTCGCTCGGGCTGCCTCGCCTTTGCCTGCGCTGGGCTAGAGCGTGAATCGACAGACGACGAAGGCGGCATCTCGCGCAGCCTTCGTCGTTCGTCGTTTGTCGTCTGCCTATCCCGTAGCCAGACGTGCCCTAAAGTGCGTGCTAATTATCGTATAATACCTATGCTCGAGCTGAATTATTACAAAACACGAAGTGTCAACGCCTATGAGCCACACCCAGCACCGGTACATCGGCGCCCACGAGCGTGAGTGGCAGGTCGATCTCGACGCGGCGGCGCGGGTGGCGCCGTGGGCGCGGCGGGCGCCGGCCCTGCTCGAGGGCGAGGTGGCCGCGATGGCCGAGCACTTCCCGCACTGGCTGCTGGCCCTCGGGCGCGACGGCGCGCCCGCGCTATGCGGCGCCTGCGGTGAGACCGTGGTCTTCGCGGCGGGCGCGGCCCGCTGCGTGGCCTGCGACACACCCGCCGAGACATCGGCGGGCGCCCAGCTGATGTGGGTGGGCCACCTGCCCACCCTGGTCCGCCCCGAGCCCGCCCTCGAGGCCCGCCTACCCTCGCTCGCCGGCGCCGGCTTCCCAACCTTCGCGGCCGGGGCGGCCCGCTACCTGCTCGTGATGCTCACCCTGGCCTACCCCGACGAGTGGCCCCACGAGGAGCCCGCGGTGCGCTACTCGCCGCGCTTCCTCGATCTGATCGGGGTCGGCGCGGGCCCTAGCGGCGCGACCCATATGCTCAGCGGCGGGCGGGCCTGCCTCTACGCGTACGCCCAGTACCAGGGGGCGGGGGTGGCCGCGGTGCTCCAGCAGCGGGCCGTCAACCACCTGGCCTCGCTGATCAAGATCGCCGGCGGCACGCCCCCCGCCGAGGCGTTCATCGGCCGGATCCATTAGATGGGCTCGCCCGCCGCCCACTTCGCGCGCGCCCTCCCCATCGTCGGCCCGGCCCTGCACGAGCGGCGGGTCGGGCTGCTGGGCTGCGCGGACGGGGCG
>JAAXUL010000934.1 GCA_013336035.1 Chloroflexales bacterium | reverse complement strand
CGGCGCTGCCCCACCGCTGGAGGCCGTCACCGGCGAAGCCGATCCCCCACCTGCGGCTCGGGCCGGCGACGCGATCGCACAACTCGACAACTTCGATGTTCTGGGAAGCACGGGCGGCTACCTCGGCCGCGCCCACCCCCTGGTGCGCCGGGCCCTCGACCGGGTGCGCCACCTCTCCTTTGGGACGACTGCTGACAGCGGACAGGACCTCAGGGCCAGCGCTGCCGCGGCCGACGTGCCTGAGCCAACCCTGCTCTTCACCTTCCTGGGCCGTATCGAGAGCAAGGCAGGCCGCGAGCTCGAGCAGGTGCTGGCCGTGCAGATCACCGCTAGTGGCGACCGGGAGTGGCTGCCCAACCCCGGTGGCTGGCTGTCACTCGTCGAGAGCGCCAGGGCGATCCGCACGACCGGCCTGTACGAGCAGCACTTCGCGGCATGGTTTGAAGGTGCCCGGGCCCAGGCTCGCGAGCTCGCCGAGCGCGAGTTCCACGACGGCTCCAGCGCCGCCGCGTTCGTGACCGAACGACGGCGCGACCTGGAGGCCGAGCGCGGGCGCCTGGATGACTGGCTGCGCCAGCTCGCCGACGCGATTGCTCCCCGCTCGGCGGCACCAGCACTCCAGCTGGATCTCTTTGCCCAGGCTGGCGGTAGCGCCCCGGGCATTGTACGGGCCTGGCAGGAGATCGCCGACCCGCAGGAGCGGCTGGCCGCCTTTCACAACGACCGCTTGGCCGCGCCGCGCCTGCGTGGTGACGCCGAGCACGCCATCAGGATCTTCGCGCAGCGCAGCGCCGATATCGAGGCGCGCCTCGCCCTGCGCCCACCCGAGGTGCTCCCTCTCGGGGTGCTGATGCTGGTGCCGACCAGCGGCAGCACCTCCCGGTAGCCAGAACACGAGGCTCGCCCAATGAGCAACCCCGCCAACATCATTGCCTACTGGCGCGCAAGCCTCGCCGATGCTGACCGGGTGAGTATCGACGCGAAGCGGGTGCTGCAATCTCCCCAGGTGCAGCTCGCAGAGCTCGGCGCAGGCCGTGTTCGACCAGAGATTGCCGCTGGCCTTGCGACTGAGGGTAGCTCCGGCGCGAAGGCCCGACCCTCGCAGACCCAGCTGCTCGGCGTGCTCCTCTGCCCGATCGTGGCCCACGCCGCCCCCGGGACGGATCAGGCCCGCAGCCCTGCGCGCGGCCCACTGCTCCCGCTCTGGGTGCCGGCGCTGCTCGCCCCCAACGGCGAGCTGCTGCCGCCCGAAGACCTCTTGCCCTGGGTCGCCCGCGAAATCCTGGAGCCGGCGGCGCATCCCCTGGTCATCCTCGGCTTGGTGGACGAGCTCGACCACTTCCTCGCTGCCGAGGAACGCCCGGCGCAGGCCGATGGCTGGCAGGCGTACTGGGCCTACTGCTGCCGCATGTTCCAGCGGGTGACGGGGCTACAGGCTGACTCGTTCGCTGTCGAGGGCTACCGGACGGCCAAAGACACCTCCTTCGTCGTCCCCGCAGATACCGTGCAGGGGAGCCGCCAGCACGTCATACGGCTGTATGAGCGCCTGCTCGCCGACGGCGCGTTCCCGCCGCTCCTCCAGCGGTACGCGGCCCGCGAGGACGCCAATGTACGCCCCTTGATCACCGAGGCCGAGCAGCGTCCGCTCGCGGCGCGGCACGTCGGCCAGATGGGCGCTGCATTCCCGCTCTCCGCCTCACAGCGCGAGACGCTCCACCACTTTCTCACCATCGGGCCTGGCGAGATACTCGCGGTGAACGGCCCTCCGGGGACGGGCAAGACCACGCTTATCCAGAGCGTCGTCGCGACCCTGTGGGTTGAGGCGGCGCTCCAGGGCGGGGAACCGCCCATCATCCTCGCCGCGTCTACGAACAACCAGGCGGTGACCAACATCATCGACAGCTTCGCCAAGGTTGCCGGTGAGCAGGAACTCCTCTCGCGCCGCTGGCTGCCGGACGTCACCAGCTACGGGCTGTACTGCGTCTCCGACACCCACAAGGAGGTGGTTGGGCAGAAGGGCGTACTCGCGGTCTTCCCCAGGAGTGAGCGCGAGCAGAGCGGCTTCTTCGCGGCGCGCGAGACGCCGGAGTACATCACCCGGGCCTCTGCTGCCTTCCTTGACCAGTGCGCCCAGTTCTTCCCGCGCCGGCCAGCGGGTCTCGAAGACGCCCAGACAATGCTCCACCGGCGACTCACCGAGGTTATCGAGGAGCTTCGTGGCGCGCTCAGCCTCTGGGAGCGCCTCCGCGATGTGCGCGAGCGCATCGCCGCCCTTCGTCGCACTCACGGAACCCTCGAGCTCGCCCTGTCTACCCAGCGGGCGCAGGTGCAGGCGGCCGAGGCGGCGGCTCAGCGGCTGTGGCACGTGGCCGATGGCTGGAAGAAGCTCAAGGCTAGCCGGTCCTTCTTCGACCGCCTCCGGCCGGCGAAAGTCGAGCAGGCAAACCGCGACTACTTCGCCGCCCACGCCGGCACCCTTCGGCCGCCCGCGATGGATGACCGGGTCGTCGAGGACGCTTTCAAGAGCGCCTGGGACGCCGCACAGCAGCGCAAAACCGCCGAAGAAGCACAGCTCCACCAGCTCGAGGCCGATCAGCAGCAGCTCGGCGAGCTGAAACAGGCCTGGTGGCAGTGGTGCCAGAGCCACGGGTTGAACGCCGACGAAGGGGCATTTGAGGCATTTCTCGACACCGGGCTGCGCTTCCAGGCCTTCTGCCTCGCCGCGCACTACTGGGAGGCCCGCTGGCTCCTAGAGACGCGGCAGATGCTCCAGCTTCCGCGCGACGAGCGGCGCCCGAGGGAGCAGCAGATGGCGCGCTGGCGGCGCTACGCGAAGCTGACGCCCTGCTTTGTCTCGACCCTCTTCATGGCACCGCGCTTCTTCTCAGCCTGGGAGAACCGCGAGTACGCGCCCCTGTACGAGTTCCTCGACCTGCTGATCATCGACGAGGCGGGTCAGGTGCCCACGGACGTCGGCGGCGCAACTTTCGCCCTCGCCAGGCGTGCCCTCGTCGTGGGCGACACCTTCCAGATCGAGCCAGTCTACCAGCTTGCTAAGGCGGTAGACGCGAGCAACCTCCGACGCTCCAAGACGGCCGTCACCGCCGAAGCGCAGGCGAAGGTGCGCGCCCAGGGGCTCAGCGCGGTCGAGGGCTCGGTGATGGTGGTGGCGCAACGGGCGAGTGCGTACCGCAAGCAGGACTTTGTGCGCGGGATGTTTCTCTCTGAGCACCGGCGCTGCCTCCCCGAGATCATCGCGATCTGCAACGAGCTGGCCTACGGCGGCGCCCTCGACCCCAGACGCCCCGCCGAGGACGGACTGCCGCTGCCGCCCCTTGGGTACGCCAATGTCCCGGGCCGTTGCACGGTACTACGCGGCAGCCGCGAGAACCGGGTCGAGGCCGAGACCATTGCGGGGTGGCTGGCCACCCAGCGGACCCGCCTCGAGGAGCACTACGGGAAACCCCTCGTGGAGCTCGTCGGCGTCATCACGCCATTCACCCGGCAGGCGGACCTGCTGCGGCGAGCGCTACAGCACACGGGCCTCC
>JAAXUL010000237.1 GCA_013336035.1 Chloroflexales bacterium | reverse complement strand
ATCCCCCACACTGCCCCCCACAAAGAGGACTATCTTACCAGCGGTGGTACCTCCCGCTGGTATAGGCGGTGCGCTACAATACACGCGCTGTGACGGATCGGAACGCTGCCGGCCATAGCGGCTCCTTCAAGTACAATAGGCGGCATGAGCCAAACGCGTATCGTGTCCCGGAGCCAGCAATGACCACATATTCTCTTGCCGCGGTCGAGCCCCCTGCGGCCAGCAAGGCGCCCCCGGCCCCCTATCTCTCTATCGTCGTGCCGATCTACAACGAAGAGGAGAGCATCCCCTACCTGTACGAGCGCCTCACAGCCGCCCTTGACCCGATGGGTAGGCCGTACGAGATCATCTGCGTCGACGACGGATCGCGCGACCGCAGCTTCGCCCTGCTGCACGATCTGGCTGTCAGCGACGGGCGGCTGCGCGTGGTGCGCTTCCGGCGCAACTTCGGCCAGACGGCCGGCTTCGCCGCCGGCTTCGACCGGGCCCGCGGCGAGTGGGTGGTGACGATCGACGCCGACCTGCAGAACGACCCCAATGACATCCCCGCGATGCTCACGAAGGCCGAGCAGGGCTTCGACGTGGTGAGCGGCTGGCGCGCCCGCCGCCAGGATGCCTTCATCAACCGGCGCCTGCCCTCGATCATCGCCAACCGGATGATCTCATGGGCCACCGGTGTCCACCTCCACGACTATGGCTGCTCGCTCAAGGTCTACCGGGCCGAGGTGGTGAAGAACATCGACCTCTACGGCGAGCTGCACCGCTTCATCCCGGCCATCGCCTCGTGGCAGGGCGTCGCCGTCGCCGAGATGCCCGTCAACCACGAGGCCCGCAAGTACGGCAAGTCGAAGTATGGCATCAGCCGCACCACCCGCGTGCTGCTCGACCTGATCACCGTGCGCTTCCTGCTCTCGTACTCGACCCGCCCGATGCAGGTCTTCGGCGCGATCGGCCTGATCAGCTCGTTCGTCGGCGGCCTCCTGCTGCTCTACCTGGCCTACGTACGTCTGGTTATGCTGCAGAACATCGGCGACCGGCCCTTGCTGCTGGCGGCGGTGCTGATGGTCCTGATCGGCGTGCAGTTCCTGGGCATGGGCCTGCTTGGCGAGCTGATCACCCGCGTCTACTACGAAGGCCGCGACCGGCCGATCTATGTCGTCCGCGAGGAGCTGAACCCCGGCACCGGGTGAGGCCTCAGAATGGAGCGGTTATGGCTGCAAAAAAGCGCGTGCTCATGGTGGCCCCCACACCCTACTTCTCCGACCGAGGCTGCCACGTCCAGATCTATGAGGTGGCGCGATCACAGCAGCTGAACGGGAATGATGTCGCCATCGTCACCTACCACCTTGGCAACAATATCGGCGACATCCCGACCTACCGCATCCCGCCCATCCCCTGGTACCGCAAGCGCTCGGCCGGCCCCTCGTGGCAGAAGCTCTACCTCGACGTGCTGCTGATGGCGCGCACGCTGCAGGTGGCCCGCCGCTACCGCCCCCATATCATCCACGCCCATATGCACGAGGGCGCCGGGGTCGCGCTGCCGATCGCCCGCGCCCTGCGGGTGCCCCTCGTGCTCGACCTCCAGGGCAGCTTCGCGGGCGAGATGGTCAACCATCGCTTCATCAAAGAGGGCGGCGCGCTTTACCGCTTCGCCGGCCTCGTCGAGCGCCAGATCATCGACCGGGTCGACGCAATGCTGATGTGGACCTATATCGGCGACACGCTCCAGCAGATGTTCGACTTCGACCCGGCCAAGGTCTTCCCCGTAGACTACGGCGTCGACCTGCAGCGGTTCCGGCCGTACCCGAAGCACGAGCTGGACGATCTCTACGCTGGCCTCGGCGTGCCGCGCGACCGCAGGCTGGTGGTGTACCTCGGCCTGCTGAGCGCCTACCAGGGCGTCGACCTGCTCCTCGACGCGGTGCCCCGGGTGCTGGCCGCCTGCCCCGACGCCCACTTCCTAGTGATGGGCTACCCTAACGAGGGGCGCTACCGCGAGCGCGCCCGCGCCCTCGGGATCGCTGACCGCGTCACCATCCCCGGGCGGATCGACTACACCCAGGCCGCGCGCTACCTCTCCCTCGGCGATGTGGCCGTCTCGGCCAAGCTTACGCCCATGGAGGGCAACGGGAAGCTGCTCAACTACCTGGCCTGCGGGCTACCCACCGTGGCCTTCGACCTGCCCGGCAACCTCGCCACGCTCGAAGATGTGGGCACCTATGCCCCGCTTGGCGACGGCGAGGCCCTGGCCGACCGGATCGCCGACCTGCTGCGCGACGCGCCCCGCCGCGCTGAGCTCAGCCGACGGTCGCGCGCCCGCGCCGAGCAGCGCTACTCGTGGATGACCATCGGCGCGCGCATCGATGCCATGTACGAGGTCCTGCTCGCCGGCAACAGCCTGGACGCCACGCTCCATCAGCCCGTCCCGGCGCCCAAAGGGTCGCTCACCATAGGGGGCAAGTGATGCGCAACACTATCATCCGCGTTCTCCTCTCTGTTGTGTTGCTCGGCTGGCTCATCGCCCAGGTCGATATGGCAAGCGTCGGGGCGATCCTCGCGCAGACACGGCCGGGCTGGCTTATGCTCGGCATCCTCGCCAATATGATCGCGGTGCTCCTGGCGGCCTGGCGCTGGCGCGTGCTCCTCGTGGGCATGGGCGTGCGCCAGAGCTTCGGCAACCTGCTGCGCATCGTGCTCGCCGGCACCTTCTTCAGCATGTTCCTGCCCTCGTCGGTCGGCGGCGATATTATGAAGATGGTGCTGATCGCGCCCGACACCAGGCGCCGCGAGGCCGCCATCAGCTCGGTGCTGATGGACCGCGTCGTCGGGATGGCCGTGACCATCGTCGTCGGCCTGCTGGCCGTGCTCTTCCTGCCCGCTGTCTGGGGCGACACTACGGTTATGGGCACTCTGGCCGTAGCCACGGCGCTCTTCTGCCTGGGCGTGGCGGCGCTCTTCAGCCGCACGCTGATCACCCTGCTTGGGCGGCTGACCCCTGGCTTCATCTGGCGCCGCATCGGCGGCAAGGTGCTCAAGGTCCACGAGAGCATCGCCGATCTGCGCGGGCGGCCCGATGTGCTGATCGGCTCGGCCACGATCTCGGGTCTGCGCCAGATCGCCATCTGCACCTCGGTCTTCTGCGCCGGCCAGGCCTTCGGCATCGCCGCCAGCCCCGTGGCCTACTTCGCGATCATCCCCATCACCCTGGCGATCACCGTCCTGCCGATCGCGATCAACGGCCTCGGGCTCCAGGACAACGCGCTCATCCTGCTGCTCGGCACGGTCGGGGTCGGCGCCGCCGAGGCGCTCTCGCTCTCGATCTTTATCCACGCTATGCGCAACCTGACCGGGCTGATCGGCGGGTTGGTCTTTGCCATCGGACGCCGCCGCTCGCCCACGCCCGAGCCTTCGCCAGCGCCCGAGAGCCCCGCCGAGCTTGTCGAAGGAGCCGCGAGTGAAAGAGATCAGCTGCAACTTGTGCGGTAGTGACGAGCGCCGCCTGCTCTGCACCGGCTACGACCGCAGCATCCCACAGAACACCCGCGTCTACAGCCTGCAGCAGTGTACCCGCTGCGGCCTCGTCTACCTGAGCCCCCGCCCCGACACGCCCGAGGAGCTGGACGAGATCTACCCGCCCAGCTACGAGAGCTACGTCGGCGAGGGTCAGCGCCTGCTGATGCTGATGCGCCGGGCGGCCTGGCGACCCGAGATCAACGAGATCCTGGCGCGCACAACGCCGGCGAGCAAGATCCTCGAGATCGGCTCGGCCACCGGCGAGTTCCTGGCCGAGCTGCGCCGGCGCGGTCGCTCACAGCTCGTCGGGCTCGAGCTGAGCGCCGAGGCGGCCCGCATCGCGCGCGAGCGCCACGGCCTTGACGTGCGCGCCAGCGCTCTGGACGACGCCGAGCTCCCGGCCGGCAGCTTCGACCTGGTGGTCCTGCGCCACGTGCTCGAGCACATGCCCGACCCGCGGGCGACCCTGGGCACGATCGCCCGCCTGCTACGTCCGGGGGGTCACTGCATCTTCACCATCCCCAACATCGACTCGCACACCGCTCGCATCTTTGGCCGCGACTGGTACGGCTACGATGTGCCCCGCCACTTCTTCCTCTTCCCGCGGCGCACCCTGGTCACCCTGCTGAAGGTGGCGGGCCTGCGCGTCGAGCATATCGTTTACGTCGCCGCCCCTAATGTCTGGATCGGCAGCCTGCGCTTCTGGCTCGCCGCCCGCGGCCACGCCGCCCTCGCGCGCATCTCTCGCTACCAGAACCCGCTCGCCATCGCGGCGCTTGCCCCACTCGGCATCGTCTCGGCGCTCCTACGCTCGAGCGGCGTGATCCGGGTGATCGTCCAGCGCCCCGCCTGAGCCTATGCATCCGACTCTCACAGCCCCGTCTGACAGGGCCTTGCCCCGCGACCCGCTGCTCTGGGCCGCGATGGCCATCTACATTGTCGTGATCGGTGGGCTGAGCCTGGCCCGCTACGCGGGCTTCAACGCCGGGATCCTCGACCTCGGCTCGATGTTCCAGGCCATCGCCTCGGTGACCCGCGGCGAACCACTGATGGTCACTACAGCCAGAGGCAATGTCTCGCGGCTCGCGGGTCACGTCGAGCTGATCTACTACGCCTTCGCGCCTATGGTGGCCCTGTGGCCGGACCCGCGCGTGCTGCTTGTGGGTCAGACCTTGCTGGCCGCTACGGGCGCCGTACCGGCCTACAGGCTGGCCCTGCGCCGTCTAGACAGCCCGCTGGCCGCCCGCTGCGCTGCGCTCATCTATCTGCTCTACCCCGTGGCGCTCACCGCGGCGCTCTTCGACTTCCACGGCGACACCCTGGCTATGCCGCTACTGCTCTGGGCCATCGACGCCTTCGACCGGCACGACGGGCGCGCGGCGACCGTGCTCGTCGCCCTGAGCCTGCTGTGCAAAGTCTACGTAGCCCTGCCCGTGGCCGCGATCGGGGCCTATCTGTTCCTATGGGGCGGGCAGCGACGGGCCGGCATTGTCACCGGCATTGCCGCCGTCATCTACGGGGCGGCGATCTTTCTTGTGGTGCGTCCGCTCTTCGAGGCCGCCGGTGGCGAGCAGATCGCCAATAATTATGTTCAGCACTACTTCGGCGAGCTAAACGAGATCGTCGTCACAGGCGTGCAGCGCCTGCTCGTCGCCCTGATCGTCGTAGGCCCTGTGCTGCTGCTCGCGTGGCGCGGGTGGCGCTGGCTGCTGCTCGCGGCGCCGCTGATCGGCGCTGTGCTGATCAGCACCGGGCCAGGGACAGCCTTTCACTATGGCTATCACCACTATGCGCTGGCCGTGCCCTTCCTGGTGATGGCGGCCATCGACGGCGCGGCCCGGCTGCGCGCCCGCGCAGAGGCGAATGCGCCGGTCGCCCGTGCGGCCCCACTCGCGTCAACCCTTCAGATCGCCGCGCCTATCAAACGCCCGCGAAGCTGGGGTGGCGATATGATCTTCACAACTCTGCTCGTCGGCCTCGTCAGCGCCCTGCTGGTCGATATTCCGCTCAACCCGACCTTCTGGATGGGCCTCCCCAGCGTGGGGCTCGACCCCTCGGCCTACGGGATCACCGCTCGTGACCAGGTCAAAGAGCGCTTTCTGGCAGCGCATGTGCCGCCCGGCGCGCCGCTTGCGGCCTCGGTGTTTCTCGGCACGCACGTGGCCAACCGCGACACTCTCTTCAGCACTCGCTACAGCGACGACCCCGGCGGCGAGCGCCTGCCCACGATCATGCCCCATATTGACTATGCGCTCGCTGATGCGCTCTTCGACTGGCGGGCCGTAGCCAACGAGCAGGTCGTCGCTGGGATCGAGTACGAGACGCGCGAGATCGCGCTGCTGCTGCGTAACCCAGATTTCGCCCTTACCGCCGAGCGTGACGGGCTGCTGCTCTTGAGCCGCGGCGCGGCGCCCGGCGCCGCGCTGCGCCAGGAGATCAGCGCCGTCGATCAGGCGGCGCTGCCGGCCCGGCCCGCCGACTTCGGCCCGCTGCGCCTGCTCGGCGCCCGCATCGAGCCGCTGGGCGGCCGGCGCTACCGCGCCAGCTTCGAGTGGCAGCTCAGCGGCACCCAGCCCCTCAGCCAGAACCTCGTAGCGGTCAGCCGCCTGGAGGGTGTGGCGGGCGCGCGGGTTGTCCACCTGCCCAGCTATGTGCTGCTACCCACAAGCGAGTGGCTGCCGGGGCAGATCATCCGCGAGCGCTTCGACCTGGAGCTGCCGGACGATCTGGCTTCCAGCAGCTACCGCTGGCTCACCGCCTGGTACAGCCCGAGCAGTAGCGACGCCTACGCCACCGACGAGCGCAGCCGGCTACCGGGCACCGTCGAGGCCGAGGTTGCCACGCTTGAGATCAAGTGAGGTGAGGGCCGTCACCTCGCCCGCTGCTTTAGCGCACCCGCTTGTACACCTCGTACAGCCCATCCTTCTCCACCAGGCGAAACGCCCCGCTCGCCACAGCCGGCGCGTATAGGTCGTTCCCATGGGCGAAGCGGCCCACCACCAGGTAGTCGGGGGCGTTAGCCAGCGCGTCGTAGACGACCGGCGCGTCCTCGTCTACATGCAGGCTGTGCAACACCAGCTGGACGTGGATCTGGTCGGGCGGGAAGGTGTAGGGCTGCGAGAGCAGAAAGTGCAGCTCGCTCTCGTAGGTCTCGATGCGCGTGCCAACGGGCAGCGCATTGAGCAGCGCCGCCACCCGCTGCGCCGAGTGGTCCTCCTCGGGGTAGTAGCGTGCCAGGCTCAGCAGCGTTAGCGATAGTGCGCTAGTGACCAGGAGCAAAGCCAGCAAGGACGCCCCGCCTGCCCGGCTGGGGCGCCGCATGGTCAGCAGGCCGCCTAAGGCGTCAAGGCTCTTGCCGAGCGCGAAGCCCCCCGTCAGATCGTGCAGCAGGGCCGCCACAAAGATACTGCCGACCACGACCGGCGGGGCCATGTAGCGCGGCACGCCCACCGATAGGGCGACGAACCAGGCCAGCCAGCTGCCGATAAAGGCCAGCAGGGCCAGGCGCAGATACCAGATTCGCGCCGCCGCGCCCAGCATTGTACGGTCACGCCAGAGCACGCGCAGCCCCCAGAGCAGCCCCAGCAGCGTGGGCAGCCCAAAGATAATCACATTCCGCAGGGCGTAGCCCCGGTGAAATGGCGTAAGCACGACCGCGAGCATGCTCAGCAGGCCCTCGACCGGGTCAGCGGGCAGGCTGGGGTCAACCAGCAGCCCGTAGCCGAACCACCGAAAGAGATTTGCCGCGAGCGCGGCCCCCGCGAGCGCCGTCGCGAACATAGCGGCGACACGCCAGTGCCGCCAGGCCAGGGCGGCCAGGGTCGTGGCGCCGAGCGAGGAGACCAGGAACGGCGCCGTCTGCCCCTTGCTTATCCACGCTATCCCGAGCAGAATCACGGCCGGGAGCACCGTGGGCCACCGCCCGGCCAGCGCCCACCACAGGCAGAGGTAGCCCGCGAGCAGGTACAGCAGCATGGGCATCTCGGCCAGCACCTGGCGGCCCTGGAGCAGCGGGTGTATCTGCGGGTGGGTGCTCAGCAGCAGCGCCGCCACCACTGTAACGACAGCAACCCGGCGATCGTAGAGCCGGGCGGCCAGGGCGGCCAGCAGCAGCGTCACCCCAATCGCGCAGAGCACCCCGAAGACGCGGCCCTGCCACAGGCCTACGCCGAGCAGGCGCATGGTCAGGCCCACCGGCAGGGTGACAGTAAACGCGGCTTCGAGACCGGGGCGGGAGAGCACGCCGTCACGCAGGCGCACATAGTGGCCATGCTCGGCCCAGTTGCGCGCCACCGACAGCGTCCAGCCCTCGTCCCACCACATCGGCGGGGCGTCCAGGTTCCAAAGGCTGATCGCCAGCAGGGCCAGGCCCAGCACGGCCCACCCCAACAGGCCCTTGAGGCTCGCCAGGGCCGTCGGGTGGTGCTCCTTCGCAAGTGTGCCCCAGCTATCCATGCTCTCTGTCCTGCTACGAGATGACCGGTAGGCCTGAGCTCTAGCCAAGTGTACCGCATTCAGCTATCCAGAGCTTGCCTGCGACGAGCCGAGGCTGCTGGCCGCCGAAGCGAGCCATGGTATACCAGGTACGTATACTGAAGGCCGGAGCACTGCCTGTGTTATGAGGTAGCACCGATGACTACTGCCGATAAGTCTGCCGCCGAGGCTCTGCCCGCCGCCGGGCGGGCCACCCTCGGCTGGCGCGCCGCCGCACTCCTGGCCGCGCTCACCCTCGTCGGCCTGGGGCTGCGCCTGTTCCGCCTCGACTACAGCGGCTACTGGCACGACGAGGTGATCTCGCATTTTCTGGCCCTCGTGCCGGCCCCCGAGATCTTCCAGTCGGTTACGGCGAGCGACTCGCACCCGCCGCTCTATCACATCCTGCTGCACTACTGGGGCGCCCTCTTCAGCTACGATCTTGTCCCGCTGCGGCTCTTCTCGGTGCTGACCAGCCTGCTGTGCGTGCCGCTGACCTATCTGCTCGGGCGGGCCGTGGTCGGCCCGGCTGTAGGTATGGTCGCCGCCGCGCTGATGGCGGTCGGGCCGTTTCAGATCCTCCACGGGCAGCAGGCGCGTATGTACCCCCTGCTCGCCACGCTGGTGCTGCTAGCGCTCCTGACCTTTCTGAGCGCGTGGCGGCGCGGCGGACCCTGGCGCTGGGCGCTGCTCAGCCTGGTCGCCGCCGCCGGCTTCTACACCCACATCTACTTCAGCTTCTCGCTCCTTGGGCTCAACCTCTGGGCGCTCTACGAGAGCGTGCGCATGCGCCGGCTCGACCGGGCGCGCTGGGCGGGGCTGCTCCTGGCGCAGGTGGCGGCCGTCGCGCTCTTCAGCCCGTTCATCCTCACCATGGCGCAGCTGACAAGCAGCGTGGTCGAGAACTTCTGGATCCGCCGGAACACCGCCGTTGACTGGCTGATTTCGCTGGTGGTGATCATCAGCAACGCCAACGAGACCAGCGCGGCCCCCTCGCCCATCTATATCCTCGGCAGCTACCTGCCGCCGGTGGCGGCGCTCATGCTCACCGGGGTCGTCGCGCTCCGCGCCTGGCGGGGCAGCCCCGAGGAGCGCCCGGCCCTGAGCCTGCTGCTCTTCGCGGTGCTGACGCCCTGCCTGACGGCCACCCTGCTCTCGCTGACCGTGCGGCCCATCCTGCTCACCCGCTCGCTGATCGGCGTCAGCGGGCCGCTCTATGTGCTGCTCGCCTGGGCGGCGGTGCGTATGTGGGCGCGGCCGCTCACCCGGCTGCTCGTGCTCGCCGTGGTGCTCAGCATGGCCCTCGGCCTGGGCGAGGCCTACCCGGCGCAGCGCCGGCCTCACTCGCTCGACCCGGCCGTGGCCTACATGTTCGCCGAGCGCGCGCCGGGCGACGCGGTCATCGTGCTCGACTGGCAGAGCTTCGACCTGACGGCGCTGCGCCACCCCGATGCCGCCGACGTCTACCTGGGCTGCACGGACGAGAGCGTCGCCGCCTGGCAGCGCCGCATGGCCCTGATGCGCTGGCCCACCCCCGCGCAGGTTGGCCCGCCCGAGCGCTACGCCGGGCGCTACCGCCGCGTCTGGGTGCTCCAGACCCCCTACACCTACCCCGCGCCTATGCGGCGCTCACTCCCCCAGCTCGTAGAGCAGCACGTGCCCGCCCGCGACCTCGTGGTCGCGGGCCAGGCGCCCGTGCGCGCGCAGCCAG
>JAAXUL010000933.1 GCA_013336035.1 Chloroflexales bacterium | reverse complement strand
CGGCGTGCCGGCCGCGCCATCACGCGGCTCCGCCCGCCCATCCCACGATTCCCGTGCATCATCAGAGCACCTCCTCGTAATGCGCCCGCCCATCAGCTCACCCGCAGCGCCGGATCACCATAGAGCCCAAACCCGAGCAAGGTCTTAATATCATCAGCGTCGGGCTGGCCGCGCTCGAGCACTCTGGCGCGCAGCAGCCCGGTCTGAGCCTCGAGCAGGGCGGCCCCGGCACGCGCCCCTGGCCGCAGCAGGGCGGCGATCAGCCCCTGGGCCAGCAGGTCCGACTCGCTGGGCGGCGGGTCGGGCGCCCCGTAGGTCAGGCCGTGGGCCGCCACCACAGCGCTGGCGCCGGCCGCCAGCAGGGCCGCCGCCAGCGAGCGCTCGCCGGCCGGCGAGCCCAGCCGGGCCCCAAAGCAGGCCTGGCTGATCACCACGGCCCCCGCCAGGCCCGCCCCGCCGAGATCCGCGGGTCCCAGAGCCTCAACGAGCTCGCTGTCGTCCGGGGCCTGGCCAAACCACGGGTCGGCGTGGCGCACCCCGTGGAGATTGCAGTAGATGATGCGGGCCCCGTCGAGGGCCCCACCGCCGGCCGTGGCTGGCGGCGAGAGCAGGTGGAGCGCGTCGGTCACGCCGGCCCCGGCGAGAACCTGGTCGCTGACCGCCGACCAGCGGGCGGCGCTGAGGGCCAGCACTGGGGCTTGGGGCCAAGGCCCAGCCCCATGGGCGACAGCAATATGGCGCAAGAACGTGGTCAGCAGGCCAGGCTCGTGCGGCTCGGCGTCGGGCGTCCGGCCGACAGCCCACTGGGCCAGGGGCCCAGCCTGGTCGGCCAGCGCGTAGATCAGATCGGTCTGGATCGGGCCATCGCGATCAGGCACCGGGTTGGGCAGGCTGCCGAAAGGGACGGCCCGCGGCCCGCCGACGATCCAGAGGCTTTCTATTATAGTACCACGGGCCGCCAGGGCCTTGGCCATGGCGCCAATCTGGGCCACCAGATCCTCGGCCACCAGCGCCGCGGGTGCAATGTCGAGGTCGGGCAGGCCCTCTTCGGGGTCATAGGCGTGACTAGCGATGCCGGCGCCAGCGCGGGCCGCCAGGGCCAGGTCGAGGGCCGCCAGCACGGCCGGCGCCTCGGGGCCATAGAGCGCGGCGAGCCGGCGGCGAGGGGTCAGCGCCAGGTGCATCAGAGCGCCCCAAAGGCGCCGAGGGCCAGGGCCGCCGCGCCGAGCACGCCGGCCTGCTCGCCCAGACGTGCCAGCTCGATTGGCACCTCGCGGTAGAGCGGCACCTTTGCGTGGGCGTAGGCCACCGCGCGGGCCCGGGCCAGCAGATCAGGGTTGTGGAGCGCGACGCTCCCCCCAACAAGGATGATCTCGGGGCTGAAGATATGCAGGATCGAGGCAAAGCCCAGGCCAAGCAGGCGCGCCTCGCGCTCCATAAGCGAGGCGGCCAGGGCATCGCCGCGGGCAGCGGCCTCGGCGACGTGCGCGGCCCCGACCGTGGCGGGCGTCGCGATCTGGTGGAGCAGGCTCGCGGGGTGGGCAGGCATAGCGCTGGCCGCGGCCCGGCCGAGGGCCGTGCCCGAGGCCAGATCCTCCCAGATCGTGCCGTGCTCGGGGTCGAGGATCATAAAGCCCAGCTCGGCGGCGGCGCCCATGCGCCCGAGCAGCAGGCGCCCGTCCTCGATCACGCCCCCGCCGATGCCGGTGCTGACGGTAACGTAGACCATATGCTGGGTGCCCTGGCCGCCGCCGAAGCGCCACTCGGCGAGGGCGGCGGCGTTGGCGTCGTTGCCGAGGGCCACCGCGAGGCCCGTCGCCTCGACAAGCATAGCGCGCAGGGGGAAGGCATCCCACCCGGGCAGGTTGGGCGGCGAGTAGACGATGCCGGTCGCGGGGTCGAGGGGGCCAGGCGCGCCGACGCCCACGCCGAGCAGGCGGGCCCCGGCGGGGAGCGCCCGCTGCACCCGGGACATCAGGGTGCACGTACGGCTGACAACCGCCTGTGGGCCCTCGTCCACCAGGGTGGGGGTACGCGCGTGGGCGACGATCGTACCGTCAGCGCACACCAGGGCCGCCCGGATCTGCGTGCCGCCAAGGTCTACAGCGATGACATGGTCCATATGACTGATTATACCACCTGGAAAGTTGGCCTTCTGGGCAACAAAACGCTTGACAGCACAAGTGTTTGCTTGCTATAATTACCCCTACAAACGTTCTACCGCGCGTGGTCGCGCGCGGCGTGGTGGCGTCAGCCCCTCGCCGAGTGTTGCCTATGAGGTGAGAACAGCCAGGCAAGCTCGCCGTCGGCCCCCGTCTGGGCTGCGGCCATAGAAAGGACAGGGCCTATGCGAACTGCCGAAGGGCTCTCCCAACGCCAGGAGAAGATCCTGGGCTATATCCAGGAGTTCCTGCACAAAAACGGCTACCCGCCCGCGATCCGCGACATCCAGAACGACCTGAACATCAGTTCGACCTCGGTGGTCGCCTACAACCTCAAGGCCCTCCAGGAGAAGGGCAAGATCGCGCGTGACGGCAAGGTCTCGCGCGGGATCACCCTCCCGGCAAGCACTATGGCCACGGCCATAGTGGCGCCCGCACCGGCGGGCTTCAGGGTGCCGCTACTCGGGGTGATCACGGCAGGCTCGCCCCTACCCGACCCCGAGGATGTCACCGCCGACGACGCCGAGAAGGTCGAGGTGCCGCTGGAGTTCGCCTCGGTCGACAAGCTGCGCGACGTCTACGCCCTGCGCGTGCGCGGCCACTCGATGATCGACGCCCTGATCGACGACGGCGACATCGTGCTGCTGCGCTACCAGCCCACCGCCGAGAACGGCCAGATGGTCGCCGCCCGCCTGCTCGACGAGAACGCCGTCACTCTCAAGAAGTTCTACCACGAGGGCGGCCGCATCCGCCTCCAGCCGGCCAACATCACCATGGACCCGATCTTCACTACCCCCGACAACATCCAGATCCAGGGCCGCGTCGTCGGCGTGCTGCGCACCATGGCCTAGCAGCAGCCCCACATGTACGGGCGCCCCTCGGGGCGCCCTCGCCGCGCCCCCAAGCGCTCTATGGCTAAAACTGCTTCGGCGGCGGCACGTCCCACCACCAGCGCAGCAGATACGCGCCAGCAAGCAGGCCCACCACCAGCAGCGCGAAGCCCAGGTCACCCCAGCGGGGGCGCCAGCGCCTGCTCGGCAGCACCAGGTGGGCGCTCGCCCAGCAGAGGAGCGCCGTCAGCAGCCCGCGCAACACGCCCCTCATCGTCTCGTCCGCAATCTCGGCGGGTTGCCTTTCGTCCCGAGTCTTTGGCTCTTTGTCAGGCTCCAACCAGGACTCGAGGTTATCGAACACGACCAGATACCGCCTGTCCGCAAAACAGTTTCAGGCACTAACCCTAATTTGTTGGGCCAATACGCAGGCTTCGCCAGCCGCATGGTTGCCTTCATCATCGACATGCTGGTGCTGATCATAATCATTGTGGCTACCGGTTGGTTCCTGAGCACCACTGCCGACCTGCTTCACTTTGAATCGCTGGTTGAACCGGT